>JAFOYD010000084.1 GCA_017391545.1 Lachnospiraceae bacterium | reverse complement strand
CGAAGAATATGTGACCAGCATGAAAGAAATGTACGGCGAAGGCTACATGGCTCAGAACGAAATCAGGACAGCAGTTACCAATTACCTGATGGAAAAATATCAGAAATAGTCATCATCCTTTAAATACCTGGTACCAAAAAAGAAGTCTCTGACGAGACTTCTTTTTTTACTACCAATCTAAATCAAATGCTGCAAAAGCATCTGTCTGACCAAAATGTTCCTCTTTGTAGCGGAGCATATACGCCTTAATTTCTGCGCCCACATCCTCAAGATCAGAAAGCAGACTATCAAAGTTGCCCTGCGTGACACAGCCCGCCTCTGTAAAAATCTTGTAATATGTTAAATCATCTCTGTGCTCCTCAATGATGATATCCCACGCTTCGGGTGTTGCCGTACCCTTTGTGTGCCTGCCAAGATATTCCATCAGGTACGCTTTCATATCATCCGCTATCCTGTAAGGATGAAGCAATCTGAAATACACGATACGAAGCTTCATCTTGCGCTTTTCCACAGGATAAGACTTGATATCGTAATCTTTTCCCTCATAATCTTCCTCGCCACAGGTCCACAACTCCTCAAAGCCGTCCAGGTCATCAAGCTCCATCAGCCCTTTGAGCTTCTCGTCCCATCGCTTTACCCATGCGTCACTTCCCGCCTCATCAGGAGCGAACAAAAAATAATCGTGCAGCACTGTAACGGCCATCGCAAGCATGCGCCCGATTCCCTCTGCGGCTCTGCGCTCCTTCTCCGCCTCTGTACCGGAAAGCACAATCTCCCGAAGTCTCTTGCACCCAAGAAAAAGCTCCTTGCCATGTCTAAAGCCGTGAGCCGGTACACAGATGGTCTTTAATTTTTCCGTGTGTGCAAACGCCCAGTCTCCAATCTCTTCGATCGTATCAGGAAGATAGATTTCCCGAATCGTCTTGCAGCTTAAAAATGCCTTTTTCTCAATGGCAATCACAGGCTTTCCATCAATCTGCGCAGGGACTGTCACAAATTCTCCGATTCCTCTGTAACGCTTAATGGAAAAGCCGTCCTTGTACGGTATATACACAAGCTGACCCCCGCCTGCGTTTTCTATCATTTTTTCTTCCATAAACAGTTATTCCTATAAATAATTCTTATAATTCCAAAGCATCGATTTCCTTCATGATGTCATCCTGTCTGTCCTGCAGCATCAGTTCTTCATTATGTCTCTGATAATCTGCACTTCCATAAGTAGCGATAAAGCGGGCGCTATATGCATTGACCGTCAGCTCTGTCACCAGCACGATGACCTCATTTCCGTCCATAAATGCGACCTCACTAAAGGCAAACAGATTGTGGAGCCGCAACTGTATTCTGGAATTCTCTGTCTTCATCTGCGCCACTTCCCTGTCAAAGGCTGATTTTAAGATGCCAAGCGCTGCTCCAACGTCTGCTGGATTTTCAATACGAAGCTCTTTCTCCCTGGCCTCAAGGAACCTGATGATGGCGCGATGCTTTCGCTTGTCTTCAGCAGAAAGCGTTCCTGCATTTGTCATAGACTCGATCAGCCTGATCCTGTTATCAATCTGTGTCTGTACCAGTGCCGCCACATCAGGCACACTGCCATCCCCTGCCTTTTGATCCTGCTGTGTCTTGATAATTTTTAGCAATTTCATCAGCTCGGTCAGATAATCGGAACACTCCAGGTTTTCCTTCATCTCGCTCTCAAGCTTGTCAAGCAACATACCAAGCAGGGACAGCCGCTCATCAAACTTCGCGATACGCGCACGCTCGACTACCTGAGCCGAATTCGTGCCGTCAAGGATCTCCTCGACCTTGTAGTCTCTCTTGTATTTATTGTAAAGCTCGTAATACGCTGTAAATTCCTTTACGATCTTGTCATTGTGGAGATACTGTCCCACGAGTGTCTCATCGACAGGAATGCCCTCCTCCTCACACAAAAGCATCGTCGCCGACAAATCCTCCCAGCCTCTTGCAGTCACATAGGACTTGCCTCCGACATTCGTCTCGACTCTGTAGAAGTCGTTTTTCTTCATATCAAGGTAGGTCGTGACAGCATTGTGAATCCCCTGCTTTAAGGCATATTCCTTCCATGTGGCATAATCTGCCTCCACCTCGACAAGCTTCATTCTGTCCATTGTCACCACATCGAACTCCCGCACGGACTTATTGTATTCAGGCGGATTTCCTGCTGTCACGATCACCCATCCTTCAGGGACCTTATGCCTTCCAAAGACCTTGTACTGCAGAAACTGCAACATGGAAGGAGCAAGCGTCTCCGACACACAGTTGATCTCGTCGAGAAACAGGATGCCCTCCTCGATACCGGACTGTTCCATGACCTCATAAATGGAGGCTATAATCTCGCTCATCGTGTACTCGGAAATGTCAAATTCCATGCCCTTGTAGCTCTTGTGCGTGATAAAAGGAAGACCAAGCGCCGACTGTCTGGTATGATGTGTCATGGAATAGCTGACAAGTGCGATGCCAAGCTCCTGCGCAATCTGCTCCATAATGGCTGTCTTTCCGATACCTGGCGAACCAAGCAGAAAGATCGGTCTCTGCCGCACAACCGGGATGCGGTACTCACCATATTCATCTTTTTTGAGATACAGCTTTACAGAATTTTTGATATGCTCCTTTGCCTGCTTGATATTCATACTCATCGATCACGCCTTTCTATACATTTTCCTCTAAATCCTCGACCGGAAGCACCAGCTTGATTGCCCAGGGTGGCGTCGGTGGCTTCTCAAAGTCATCCTCCAGAAATACAAACGCCGTATCATAATTGTACGGTGGCTTATGTTCCGGAAAGATTCCATATCCGTCCGTAAAATAAATCAGCCCCTTGAGATTTTCAAATTCTCCATTCTCAATCGCTCTGTCCACATACGTAAATACCGGTCTGAAATCGGTCGAGCCAAAGCCCTCGAGCTGTCCATTTTTCATAAATTCCTCAAACTCATCATCATTCGTGATCT
>JAFOYD010000083.1 GCA_017391545.1 Lachnospiraceae bacterium | reverse complement strand
GATATAGAGCAGAAAACAGCGCTCTTATTTAATTGTATCGTTTTTGGATGAAAAAGTCAAACATTAGGAGGAAATAATATGAAGAAATACACAGAAATTCATAAGTTATCTGACAATAAGTTTCTTAATCTGTTTAAATTGGATGCGCTGACAGACAGTGGGCGTCTTTTTGACTATTTTTTCGTATCGAGAAGAAAAGCAGATAAGATCAAAATCATTACAAAGGAGCTTGCAGCCGAAGGCGTTGTCATCTATCCGGTATTAAAAGATGAACCGGACAAAATCGTGATGATTCGGCAGTATCGTTACCCATTAGATGAGTACCTTTATGAGCTCCCGGCGGGATTGATTGATGCCGGCGAGACTCCCGAGGAGGCAGCAGTACGAGAGATGAAGGAAGAGACCGGGCTTGATTTTGAAGTGTACACAGATGGGAATGAGGCTTACCGCAGACCGTTTTTCATGGGGGCAGGATTTACGGACGAGAGCTGCAATGCAGTATTCGGCTATGCCAGTGGCAGGATCAGCCGCGATGATATGGAGGACACAGAGTCCATACAGGTTCTGCTCGTGGATCGCAAGGAGGCTGCCCGCATTCTAAAGGAAGAACGTGTATCGATTCGGGCGGCATATCTGCTTATGAACTTTCTGCATGCAGATGACAAAGAACCATTTGCGTTTTTGGAATAGCAGGAAATGGTTTTGAATATGTAACTGTTAAGCAGGCATTCGCATTTACTGCGGATGCTGTGAAAAAACATATAGCTAGCAGGAACAAATCCATTTGCGAAGCAAATTTTGCATGGATTTGTGTTCGTAACTATGAAGGTACTGAATAGTTACACATGATTTATAAAAAAAGTTGTGCCGGAAGGTACAATTTTTTTGTTTACAAAACTAATCGCATTAGTTATAATGCAATAGACACACAAAGAATGTTACATGAAGATAGGGGAGTGAGAATATTATGAGTGAAAATTCAATGATTGAAGTGCGTCACATCTGCAAGGAATTTGTATCCGCGAAAAAGTATCCCGGATTAAAGGGAGCTTTTAAGGGACTGATTTCGCGGGAAAAGACGCATAAGCTGGCAGTGGATGACATTTCCTTTACAATCAAAGAGGGGGAAATTGTAGGTTACATCGGCAGTAATGGTGCCGGAAAATCTACGACCATCAAGATGATGACGGGCATCCTGACACCGACAAAGGGAACCTGTCTGGTAAACGGGATTGATCCATGCAGAAATCGTAAAAAGAATGCACAGAATATTGGTGTTGTATTTGGCCAGCGTACACAGCTGTGGTGGGATTTGCCGCTGAGTGAGTCCTTTACGATTCTAAAAGAAATCTATAATGTGAGTGACAAGGATTATGAAGAACGCATGGAGTTTTTAAATCGGGTGCTGGGACTTGAAGAGTTCTTTGCGCAGCCGGTGCGAAATCTGTCGCTTGGTCAGCGCATGCGTGCGGATTTGGGAGCGGCGCTTTTACACAATCCACCTGTTTTGTATCTGGATGAACCGACGATCGGACTGGATTTAGTGGTAAAGGATAACATCAGGGCGGCGATTAAGGAGATTAATGAGAAATACCATACGACTGTTATTTTGACAACACATGATATCGAGGATATCGAGGAGCTGTGCAGCCGTATCCTGATCATCGATCAGGGAAAGCTGATTTATGACGGGTCTCTGACGGACTTGAAGGAACGCTATGGCACCAGGCGCAAAGTCGTGATGGAGGTACAGGATACGGAGCAGGCAAAGAGACTTCCGCTCAACGAATATCTGGGTGTCGCAAAGGATGCTTATGAGACACAGGCAGATCAGGACAGCAGTACGATTACGATATCCTTTGACAAGAATCATCTGCAGGTTTCGGATGTGATCGAACAGATGATGCGTCATACACAGGTAAAGGATATCAAGATATTTGAGACAGAATTGGCAGAGATTGTAAAGGCAATCTACAAGCACAGTGCATAGGAGGGATGGACTTGAGACGCAGACTAAAGGTATATATGCCCTTTTTGGAAAATCAGTTCAAGCGCAATCTGGCGTACAAGGGCAGTTTTTATCTGTTTATTTTAACCAGCCTGTTCGGACCGTTCATTTCATACTATCTGTGGAGCGCGATTTACGGAAGCTCCGGGGGTGGCATGCTTGGCGGACTGACGCAGTCTGAAATGATTATTTATGTATTTATGAGCTATGTGACTTCATCGCTTGTGACGGTGGGTGTTTCCGATGCGATTTCGGATGATGTGATGGAGGGCACTGTGGCGATGACACTGATTAAACCGATCGATTATCGCATGAGACTGATCTTTATGGCACTTGGCGAGGCGCTGTACAGATTCCTTGCACCGGTCATATTTGTATGGATCGGACTTGAAATCTACAAAGCGGCTGTATTGGGACTTGGTGTTACGCCTGTTATTAATATTTTACTGTACATATTGAGTGTGATCATGAGCATTTTTATTCATTTGCTTTTTGATTTCTGTTTTGGCATGGTGGCGTTTGTCACGACCTATATGTTCGGCATGAATATGGCAAAAGAGGCACTGTTGGGATTCCTAAGCGGCCAGCTGATTCCAATCAGCTTTTTCCCACAGGTATTACAGCAGATCTTCGAGTTCCTGCCATTTTCTTCTATGATATATGTGCCTGTGATGGTATATCTCGGCAAATATTCGGGAATGGAACTGGCATTTGTATTGGGGAGACAGCTGTTATGGATTGTTCTTCTGTATGCATTTGGTTCCTATCTGTGGAGCAGAATTACAAAACGCCTGATTGTATTAGGGGGTTAACATAAAAAATCCGTATATGGAAGATTTTTTATGTGGCAAATTTGTGCAAAGGCACAAATTCGCGAGGGCTTGAATAGAATGGAGATTAAACATGAAAACTTTAAAACGATATACACGGCTGTACCGGGTGTTTATTGCGCAGTTCTTTAAATCTCTGGTGCAGTCAAAATCTGATTTTTTGATTGGTCTGTGTGGATTCTTTTTCACGCAGATCACAGGAATTGCATTTCTGTATCTTGTCTTTGAACAGATCGATGTGCTTGGGGACTGGACGTTGGACCAGCTGATCTTTATCTATGGGTTTGCACAGATTCCACGTGGCATTGACCATCTGTTGACAGATAACATATGGTTGGTTGCATGGCGACTTGTCGTGAATGGAAAGTTCGACAGGTATCTGTTGCGTCCGATGAACCTGTTTCTGCAGGTGATCTTTGAGAAGCTTCAGCCGGATGCACTTGGTGAACTTCTGGTAGGAACGATTTTACTGGTTGTCTCTCTGCGAAAAGGAATTGTTATTGTGGATGCCACACATGTGTTACTTTTTGCAATTTCAGCAATCGCAGGGGCTGTTATTTATACGGCAGTCAAGCTCCTGTTTGCGTCGTTTGCTTTCTGGATCAAAGTCAGTGGTCCGGTCTTATACACGGCATATCAGATGGCAGATTTTGCAAAATATCCTACAGAGATCTATGCAAAGGGAATCCGTTTTATCATAACATGGGTTATCCCTTTCGCATTTGTGGCATATCTGCCGGCAAGCTATTTCCTGAAACAGGGGGTTAGTGCAGTTGCTACAGTCGGTGTGGAATGTTTAATAGCGGTTGTTTCCTTTGCGGTCGCTTATGCAGTGTTTACATTTGGCACCAGAGCATATGAAAGTGCTGGGAATTAAATAACACGTCTGCATTTTATATATTGTCAGAATTATAGCGACACAACCCAAAATATGTCGAAATTTGGGTTGTGTTTTTTATGTAGATAGAATAAAATTTGATTAGCAGTAATAAAATATGATTAATTCGAGAAGGAGAAATAATATGGGACTTATTAAAGCAGGAATTGGTGCCGTGGGTGGCGTGATGGCAGATCAGTGGAAGGATTACTTCTACTGTGAGGCAATGGATAAGGAGGTGCTTGTTAAGAAGGGACAGAAGCGTGTCAGCGGACGTTCTTCCAACACGAAAGGAAATGACAATATCATATCAAACGGTTCTATCATTGCAGTGGCAGATGGACAGTGCATGATGATCGTGGAGCAGGGCAAGGTCGTTGAAGTCTGCGCAGAACCGGGTGAATTCACATATGATACCTCTACGGAACCGTCAATTTTTGCAGGCAGTCTCGGTGAGAGCATTGCGGCTACATTCAGGACGATCGGAAAGCGTTTTGCTCTGGGCGGGGATACAGGTAAGGATCAGCGCGTTTATTATTTCAATACAAAGGAGCTGATTGACAATAAGTTTGGCACACCAAATCCGGTTCCATTCCGCGTAGTGGATTCCAAGATCGGCCTTGATATTGATGTGTCAATACGATGCTCAGGTGTTTATTCCTACAAGATCGCGAATCCACTCCTGTTTTACACAAATGTATGCGGTAATGTGGAGCGTGAATTTACACGTGACGAGCTGGACAGCCAGTTAAAGACAGAGTTTATCAGTGCACTGCAGCCGGCGTTTGGCAGACTTTCTGAGCTGGAGCTTCGTCCGAATCAGATCGTAGCACACAATACAGACCTGGAAAATGCCATGAATACGGCACTTTCTGCAAAGTGGGGAGAGCTGAGGGGACTTAAGGTCATGAGCATTGCGCTTGGCTCTGTGACATTGCCTGATGAGGATGCGGAGATGATCAAGCAGGCTCAGCGTACTGCCATTATGCGTGATCCGACGATGGCGGCAGCAACACTTGTGGGAGCACAGTCAGATGCCATGAGAGCAGCAGCATCCAACCAGGCTGGCGCCATGACCGGATTTATGGGAATGGGAATGGCGATGAATGCAAATGGCGGAATGAATGCGCAGAATCTGTTTGCCATGGGAGCGCAGCAGCAGGCAGCAGCACAGCAGCAGGCAGCTGCGGCACCGTCAGCAAATGAATGGGTATGTTCCTGTGGAACGAAGGTAAATGGTGGCAAATTCTGTCCTGAATGTGGTAGCAAGAAGCCGGAGACTGCAACTGCGGGCGGTCAATGGGTATGTGCCTGCGGTACTGCCAATACAGGAAAGTTCTGTACGAACTGTGGCAGCAAGAAGCCGGAAGGAACCTATCAGTGTGACAAATGCGGCTGGAAGCCAAATCCGGGTGAGCAGCCACCCAAATTCTGTCCGGAGTGCGGTGATCCGTTTAATGCTGCAGACTTACGGTAATACGAAGATTCAAAAAATAAGGAGAATGATATGGCACAGTTACAGGAGTACAAATGCCCCTGCTGTGGCGGGGCGATTGCCTTTGACAGCACGATACAAAAAATGAAATGTCCATATTGTGACACAGAGTTTGAGATGGAGACACTGCAAGGTTACGACAGTGTACTCAAAAATGAGCAGCCGGATGATATGAGATGGGAAGCGACTGCCGGAAG
>JAFOYD010000082.1 GCA_017391545.1 Lachnospiraceae bacterium | reverse complement strand
AGACAGTAGAACGACAGTGCCACAAAGCAAATCCACTTATACGTCTTTTGCGTAAAGAAGCGCTCAATCTTTTTAAAGCCAAACGCATTGACATATAAAATCAGACCTGAACCGATGATCGCACCGCCCGAAAAGCCGCCGCCCGGCGATAAATGTCCATTCAAAATAACATAGATGCCAAAGATGATAATCAGCGGAACAAGGAAAAATGCAACCTTCTGAACAATGATATCGTTCTTCGGCTCATAGAGACGGTCGCTCTCCTCCTCCTCCTTTTTCTTGGACTTGCTGTCGACACGCAGCAAAATCAACACCGTACAGGTCGCTATGAATAGCACGTTCGACTCGCCCAGCGTATCGAAAGCACGATAATCCAGAATCATACCTGTCACAATATTGACTGCTCCCGTATCCTTCATACCATCCTCGATATACTTGGCTGCGACCTCATTGTTGTCAGGATTGGCAGCGTTTCCCACAGGGGGAAGGTATGAGACCATGTAGAGCAGGATAGCAATCAGCACAAATACAAACAGAATGGAAATCACCCTGTAGAACTTTGCAAACCACATGATTTCCCTGTTATGCGTGATGTCATAGATGTTTCTCTTCAGAAGCGCCTCATCGTGAATACGCTGCTTCTGTGTATTAACATCCTCATGAAAAGGCTTCTGCGGTTTCATCTCGACCCTTCCCACATACGGGTCCTTCTCACCGCGATACCACCGCTTGATCTTAAAGGCTTTCGTCTTGCGGTATTCTTCCTCGGAAAGTTTTCGGCTCATTGTTCTCCCCCCTTCTTTTTGTCATCCTGGTCAAGCTCGACCATCGCATGAATCTTCTTGAGTGTCACAAAGAACAAAATACTCGTGATTCCCGCACCCACAGCTGCCTCCGTGATGGCAAGGTCCGGTGACTCCAGCAAAATCCATATGATCGACATGATCAGGCTATATGACATAAAAATAATGATCGAATTCAGCAGATTCTTTGAAAACGTCACTGAAATCGCACATACGATCAGAAATACAAATAGAACAATCTGAAATATTTCCATGTGCTATCCCTCCTATTGTCTTTCTTTACGATCAGTATTAGAAGTTTTTGCACTTTCTGCCCTGATCTCACAGTCCTTCTCAAGCTCCTCGTTCGTTGCTACCTCAAAACGCGCCAGCGTATGCGACGCCACCGGAGAGGCAAACCACAGGAACACAACCACAAGCGCCATTTTCAATGATGTAAAGTTCAAACCACACAGGATGATCAGACCGACCATGCACAGCATGATACCAAGTGTATCGCCCATCGCTGCGGCGTGCATCCTGTTCAAGACATAATTGAACTTGAACACACCATACAGCTCAATGCCAAACACAATGATTCCACAGATCAAAAAGACCGTTCCCACAATAAACCTGGTCCACAATAAAGCACTCATTTGGTTTCCTCCTCTCTCTTCTGCTGTTTCTTCTCCGCATATACACCCATATATACCTTTGTCAAAAGTGTCACTGCCAGGAATGAGATCATGGCATAGATAATGCAGATATCCACCAGATATCCCTCATCCATCTTCACCGCAAGAATAGCGATAATGACCATGGTGATCGTACCCATCATATTGATTGCCACAATCCGGTCTGCGATCTTTGGTCCCTTGATCGCACGAATCAGACAGATCAACACCATAATGGCGAGTATGATCGGAAGCGCCGTAAAGACGACCTCGTATGCTGTCATAAGCACTGTATCTCCACTATACATTGTTTTCCCCTCCTCTTAGGCCTCGAGTTTTTCCAGCAGCTGCACGAACACTGATGTCTCGATGCCCTCTGCCATCTCCTTGTCCAGACAGTGCACCGTGAACCTGTCACCTTCCACCGACACGGTAATGGTGCCCGGCGTCAGCGTGATCGCATTTGCAAGCAGAAACTTGGACGTATCACTCTTAAAATGTGTATCGAACTGAATCAGCACCGGCTCCACCACTCTGCTGGAGGTACACACGAACCGCATCGTTGCAAAGTTCGCGATTACGATCTCCTTTACCAGATGGTACAGGAACCGGATCAGATAACCTGTTTTTTTGAAAAACAAAAATTCCCTCTTCGGGCTAAAGTCCATAAATTTGCATATGAACCAATATAATGCAGCAGCAATCACAAGACCAAAGCTCACGATCTCCGTCGTGATTCGTCCGTTAAATATGATCCACAGCAGGAAAAATAACAGATACATTGATTCTCTCCTCCTCATTTATGACACACATGTCATTTTATCGATAAATGATATATTTATAGATTGGATTTCCCATCGACGAAAATTTCTCCTCGTACTCCGTCATAATATTGCCTTCCATCATTTTCGCATCGTGGTGCAGATCCCTTGTCACCGCCTCAAGCTTCCACCCTGCGGGTTCCAGTTCCTCCAGTGCAAAATCAAACAGATCGGTATTGTCCGTCTTAAACTCGATCCTGCCCTCCTTCGCAAGAATCTCATCGTACCTTGCAAGGAACTGCCGTGATGGCAGACGCCGCTTGGCATGTCTGTCCTTTGGCCATGGATCCGAGAAATTCAGATAGATCTTTGCAATTTCCCCTTTGTCAAACACCTCGCAGATATCCTCCGCATCCATGCGGATAAAGCGGAGATTGTCAAGCTCGCAGACTTCCATCTTCTGGATCGCACGAAGCAGTACCGTCGAGTATTTCTCAATTCCAATATAATTGATATCCGGATTCGCTGCCGCCAGATCCATCATAAAACGGCCTTTCCCCATACCGATTTCAATATGGATGGGCCTGTCGTTTCCAAATACTTCATTCCATTTTCCCTTATGTTCCGTAGGCTCATGCACCACAAAACGGCTGTCTGCAATGACCTCACGCGAACCTGTCACATTTCTCAATCTCACAATTATTACCTCTTT
>JAFOYD010000081.1 GCA_017391545.1 Lachnospiraceae bacterium | reverse complement strand
TGAACGAACTCAATACACTGCTTCTTCCGATCGTACCAATTCGCCCTGTTGTGCTTGAGCGAATTACCAAAAAGACCAAAAATGGCCTCAAGCATCAACTGAAGGAAGAGGCTGTCAAGCTCTATGAGAGCAAGGAAGCTGAATTCCCGGAGCCGGAGAATATTCGTGAGATAGAGCGAGTCATCCTGCTTAAGGTGATCGACCGCAAGTGGATGGATCACATTGATGATATGGATCAGCTTCGACAGGGTGTCGGTTTACAGGCATATGGACAGAGAGATCCGCTTGTTGAATACAAGATGAACGGATATGAGATGTTTGATGCCATGACATCGAACATCAAACAGGATACCGTCCGTCTGCTGCTGCATGTCAAGGTAGAGCAGAAGGTAGAGCGTGAGGAAGTTGCCAAAGTGACAGGAACGAACAAGGACGATTCCGTTCAGAAAGGACCTGTAAAGAAGGAAGCAAAGGTTTATCCGAACGATCCATGTCCATGTGGAAGTGGCAAGAAATATAAGCAGTGCTGTGGCAGAAATTCATAATCTGTCCACACTTCAGTAAAAATAAAGGTGGTGAACGCAATGGTAGAACTCGACCAGATGAAACAGGAGTTGCAGACCTACGAAAGTCCATTAGCGGAAGTGAGGGATTCACTTTGACCTTGCTGGTAAGGAAAAGCGGATCGAAGAGTTAGAGCGCGAGATGGAAGCGCCCGGATTTTGGGATGATCCTGATCGTTCCAATAAACAAATGAAGGAATTAAAACAGCTCAAAGGCACTGTTGATCAGTGCAATGAGCTGAAGACACAATATGAAGATATCGAGACCTTGATTGAAATGGGATATGAAGCTGAGGATGCTGAGATGATACCTGAAATCAGGGAGGAGCTTGACCGTTTCATTGAAACCTTTGAAGCGCTTCGCATCAGTACACTCTTGTCTGAGGAATATGACAAGTGCAATGCGATCCTGAAGCTCAATGCAGGCGCAGGCGGAACAGAGAGCTGTGACTGGGCAGGCATGCTTTATCGTATGTATACCAGATGGGCAGAACGAAAAGGCTTTACAATCGATGTCCTTGATTTCCTCGATGGCGATGAAGCCGGTATCAAGTCGATTACCTTCCAGGTAAATGGTGAGAATGCATATGGCTATCTCAAGTCAGAAAAGGGCGTGCACAGACTTGTGCGTATTTCCCCTTTTAATGCGCAGGGAAAGCGCCAGACCTCCTTTGTATCACTCGATGTCATGCCGGATATCGAAGAAGATTTGGATGTTGAGATCAATGAAGATGATCTGCGTATTGACACGTACCGAAGCAGTGGTGCGGGTGGTCAGCACATCAATAAGACTTCATCGGCAATCCGTATCACACATATTCCGACAGGAACGGTGGTCCAGTGCCAGAATGAGCGCTCCCAGTTCCAGAACAAGGACAAGGCGATGCAGATGCTGAAGGCGAAGCTGTTTTTGTTAAAACAGGAGGCAAATGCTGAGAAGCTCTCTGATATTCGTGGAGAAGTAAAGGAAATCGGATGGGGCAATCAGATTCGCTCTTATGTCATGCAGCCGTATACACTCGTAAAGGATCACAGGACAAATTTTGAGTCCGGAAATGTGGATGCTGTCATGGACGGTGCAATCGATGGATTTATCAATGCTTATCTGAAGTGGAAAAGCAATGGTGCAACACAGGAATAAACAAAAAAGCGGGGAACCTGAAAAGGGACCCCGCTTTTTCATACTTTTAGATATTTAGATTTTTGTTTCTTACAGACATGATATCCAGATAGAAATTTGTGGCAGCCATTTTCTGATAAGGGAAAACCCAGAACAGTGCCAGACCACAGGTAAACAAACCGAGCAGATACAGGGGAATGAAACTTAAATACAGCATGAATAGTCGGAGCTTATGACCCTTCATGACCTCAAAGCTTCGTTTCAATATTGTAGACACATTCCAGTCCTGGAAGTCGATTACCATATAGAATGCTGGGAAAAAGGGCAAGGTCAGGATGGATGACAACACGGTGCATACAAGGGTTATTGTGGAATATTTCATCATGGCGCCATAGACGAGGGTGTATTCTTCCAAAAATTCGGAACTTGCAAGAGCGTCCGACATCAGTAAAGCAGTCAGATCGTTAACATTCGTTTCATTGAACAAAGACGTTGAATTCATGATATCTGTCAGCTGCATACTTGCAAGATCAGAAGGAATCATGCAAATCGACTCGATCGCCACAATAATTGCCCCAATCTTTAAGATTTTGGTGAAATTGCTCTGAAAACCATAAAACAGATCGACGATGGAGCTTGGCATATCGCATGCTGATTTTAAGAAGATGAAAGATACACCTACTGTAAGGGCAGAGGCGCCAATCTGTATGATCAATACAAGTATATAATTTATGATATACCCGATTGTGCCACCAGGAACAAAAACGGATACAAAGTCACTGACCACAATCGGTATGATAAAACTTAAGAAAATTGCTCCAAGCAATATTCCCAAATGTTTGGAGGTCTGTATCTTGGCCAGAAATTTCAGTTCGACATTGCTTTTATATTGTGATTGCTGCATGATTTTATCCCTTTTGTAACTATAAAATTGACAGATAGTTACATCCTTTCTATATAACTACAATTATCTGCATTTTATCATGATTAAATCAATAAAACAACAAAAATGAAATGAAAAACCGTGAAATTTTCTTGAATCCGCACACAATTTAGCATATAATTGAAGTGTCGCTGTCATAACAGCAATAAAGGAAAAAGGAACAGTATATCAATGGACATCATTTTAAAATTAAAAGAAGAGTTAAATGTAGAAAAATGGCAGGTCGAAGCAGCTGTAAAGCTGATCGATGAAGGAAATACGATACCATTCATCTCCAGATATCGAAAGGAAGTCACAGGCTCATTAAACGATGAGGTGTTAAGAAATCTCAATGAACGGCTTGGCTATCTGAGAAATTTGGAGGAGAAAAAGGAGCAGGTTCTTGGGAGCATTGAGGAGCAGGGAATGCTCACAGATGAATTAAGAGAAAAAATACTGGCGGCGGAGACAATGGTCGTAGTGGAAGACTTGTATCGTCCTTACCGGCCAAAGAGGAAGACGAGAGCAAGTGTGGCAAAGGAAAAGGGACTCGACGGACTTGCTGAGATCGTTTTGGCACAGGAGACCGCAAAACCACTGATTCAGGAAGCAGAAAGCTTTGTGAGTGAAGAGAAGGAAGTAAAGAATGTAAAGGAAGCACTGCAGGGAGCGATGGACATTATCGCGGAAATGATATCAGACAATGCTGATTACAGAGCATATATCCGTCAGGCGACGTTCGAGGAAGGAAAACTGACAAGTACAGCAAAGGATGAGAAAGCGCAGAGCGTATATGAAATGTATTATGACTTTGAGGAGCCGGTAAGCAAAGTGGCTGGTCACAGAGTCCTTGCACTGAACAGAGGCGAGAATGAAAAAATTCTGACCGTAAAGATCGAGGCACCGACAGAGCGCATTATCCGCTACCTTGAGACAAAGGTCATTACAAAGGACAATGAAAATACAACGCCCGCATTACAGGAAGCAATTGCAGACAGCTACGACAGACTGATCGCACCTGCGATTGAACGTGATATCAGAAATGATCTTACAGAGAAGGCAGAGGATGGAGCGATTTCCGTATTTGGCAAAAATCTTGAGCAGCTGCTCATGCAGCCACCAATTGCAGGAAAAGTAGTGCTTGGATGGGATCCGGCTTTCAGAACGGGCTGTAAGCTTGCAGTCGTTGATTCTACAGGAAAGGTACTTGACACCAAGGTCATCTATCCGACAGCACCGCAGAACAAAGTAGAAGAAGCAAAAAAGGAATTAAAGAAACTGATCGACAAGTACCATGTTGAGTTGATCTCTGTGGGAAATGGTACAGCTTCCCGTGAATCAGAGCAGGTCATTGTGGAGTTGATCAAAGAGCTTGACACACCAGTGCAGTATGTGATCGTAAACGAAGCGGGAGCATCTGTTTATTCGGCAAGTAAGCTTGCGACGGAGGAGTTTCCGAACTTTGATGTGGGACAGAGAAGTGCTGCATCAATTGCAAGACGCCTGCAGGATCCACTTGCAGAGCTTGTAAAGATCGACCCGAAATCTATCGGGGTAGGACAGTATCAGCATGATATGAACCAGAAAAAGCTTAGTGAAGCGCTAAATGGTGTCGTGGAGGACTCGGTAAACAAGGTCGGTGTCGATCTGAACACAGCTTCTGCGTCGCTGTTGGAGTATATCTCAGGTATCAACAAGACCATTGCCAAAAACATTGTTGAATATCGTGAGACAAATGGGCGTTTTACCAATCGAAAGCAGCTCTTAAAGGTGGCAAAGCTTGGACCAAAGGCATATGAGCAGTGTGCAGGTTTTATGCGTATTCTGGATGGTGATAATCCGTTAGATGCTACCAGTGTGCATCCGGAGTCCTATGACGCGACCATGAAGCTTCTGGATAAACTGGATATTTCCATGGACGAGTTAAAGGAAATCCAGAAGAAGGCTGCATCTGCAAAAGCAGTAAAGCCTGCAAAACAGGACGGCAAAAAGAACAACAAAAACAAGAAACAGGGCATTGTGATCAGAAATACCAATACAGCAATGGGCAAAGCACTCGCAGCCGCAATGGGTGGCGTACAGCTTGAAGCATCGCAGTCAGACAACAGCAAAAAAGAAAGCGCTGTATCACAGGTGACAGCAGGCGGACTTGAAAAGCGTGTGAAAGACAAGAAAAAGATGGCAGAAGAGCTTGGAATCGGAGAAATCACTCTTACCGACATTTTGAAGGAGCTTGAGAAGCCTGCAAGAGACCCGCGTGAGGATATGCCAAAGCCGATTCTCAGAAGCGATGTCCTTGACATGAAGGATTTGAAACCCGACATGGTCTTAAAGGGAACGGTCAGAAATGTAATCGATTTTGGCGTGTTCGTGGACATTGGCGTGCATCAGGACGGACTGGTACACATATCGCAGATTACAGATAAGTATATCAAGCATCCTCTTGAAGCAGTCAGCGTAGGCGATATCGTCGATGTGAAGGTGCTGGATGTTGACTTGGCAAAGAAAAGAATTTCACTTACCATGCGACTCGACAAGAATAACAAAAAATAGTGTTTGGCTCTTGAAATCGTGTAGGTTTTATGCTATTATCAAATGGCAAAAAATGAATAAGAATTCTTCGGGGCAGGGTGAAATTCCCTACCGGCGGTAAAGTCCGCGACCTGTTTTTGCGAAACGTAAAAATAGCTGATATGGTGAAATTCCATAACCGACAGTAAAGTCTGGATGAGAGAAGAGTGAATATTGGCGAATGTAGCAAGTCCCGGATAATATCATTATGTATTATGCGGGACTTTTTATATGCACATGAGCTCCACCCCCATCACGCAGAAGAATTTCCAATCAGAGAAAAGGAGATTTAAGAATGAGTGAATTAGTTGCAAGTATTGCAGAAAATGTAACCTTTGTACTTGAGTTTATTGGCATTGTGATTGCCATGGTCGTGATTGCGGTCATCGCTGAGAAGCTGATTGCAAAAAAGAACAACACGAAAGAAAAGATTCTGACTACTAGAAAGATTGCCATGATTGGTATGTTTTCAGCAGTAGCAGGAATCCTGATGTTGTTTGAAGTAGCAATACCGTTCCTGGCACCGGGATTTTATAAGCTTGATGCGAGTGAGCTTCCCGTACTTCTCTGTGGCTTTGCTTTTGGACCTGTAGCGGGCGTTCTTACAGAGTTTGTCAAGATTATCATTAAGCTTTTATTCAAGCCGACTTCCACTGCATTTGTTGGCGAACTGGCAAATTTCTGTGTAGGCTGTTCAATGATTTTGCCGGCTACCATTATTTATCATATGAAGAAGAAAAAGACGACAGCTATTTTAGGAAGTGCAGTGGGAACGATCGTCATGACAATCTTTGGCACGCTTTTCAATGCAGTGTATCTGCTCCCGACCTTTGCCGTCATGTATGGCATGCCGCTCGATGCACTGATCGGTATGGGAACTGCGATTCATCCGGGCGTTACGAACGTATTTACTTTTGTGGCATTTTGCGTAGCACCGCTTAATTTAATCAAAGGAAGTGGCGTTTCTGTATTGACCTTCCTGCTCTACAAACCGTTAAGCCCGATTCTTAAGGCGACATATGATAATACAGTAAAAAGGGCTGAACAAGTATAAATTCTATTGAAATCAGTATATAACAAAAGAGGCGTTTTCTTTTATAGAAAAGGAAAAGCCTCTTTTTTAATGAAATGTTATAAGAAATTTTATCAAAAATACATAAAATGGTGACTCCGTTTATAAAGTTTTAATATATTGTAAATTAAACTAAAATTAATGCAATCTTAAAGACAAACAAATTAAGCAGTGATATGATAAGACGGTGCAGTAAAATTTTACCAGACTAATTGATTAAAGTAAGGGTGAGGAAAGTAGGAATGGATAATACGCTGATAGAAATAAGGGACATGTATAAAATTTATAATCCCGGAGAGAATGAAGTGCGTGCACTCAACGGAGTGGATCTTACCATCTGTGAGAAGGAGTTTGTGGCAATCATAGGACATTCCGGTTCCGGAAAGTCGACGCTTATGAATATGCTGGGATGCCTTGACGTACCAACAAGCGGTACTTACATGCTTCACGGGATGGACGTATCAGACATGGAGGATGATGAACTTTCCGATGTGCGAAACAGGGAGATTGGTTTTATTTTTCAGGGATTTAACCTGATACAGAATCTCACGGCAGTGGAGAACGTTACACTTCCTTTGATTTATCGTGGAGTAGGAAAAAGAGAACGTGAGGAGCTTGCGCTAAATGCACTTGAAAAGGTAGGCCTGGCACACAGGCTTGACCACAAGCCGGCACAGATGTCAGGAGGACAGCAGCAGCGTGTGGCGATCGCAAGAGCCATTGCACAGGCACCTCCAATCATACTTGCTGACGAGCCGACAGGTAATCTTGATTCAAATTCCACAAAGGAGATCATGCAGATTTTGAGGGAGCTGCATAAGGAGGGAAGAACGGTCATATTGATCACACATGACAATGATATCGCATTGCAGGCAGACAGAGTCATAAAAATTAGTGACGGAAAAATTATTTCAGATACGAGAAAAGAGAATGAGGGAGGAAATGAAAATGAGTAAGAGTGAAAAAACGACACAGAATGCAGAAGGAACAAAGCCAAAGAAAAAGCGCAAAAAGAAAGCGCTGAAAATCATCATTCCGGTAGGAATCGTATTGGTGATCGTGCTGGTTGCAACAGCGGTATTTGGTGGAGGTAATCAGGGTATTCCAGTATATACAGACAAGGCCTTTGTAGGAGATATCAGCACCGAACTTAGTACAAGTGGAATTGTTAAGGCAGAGAATACCAAGGCCTTTTTTGCGCCTGCCAATGTAACGGTAGAAGGTGTCAACGTGGTAAAAGGCGACATTGTCAAGGCGGGCGATATGATGATCTGCTTCGATGAGGAAGCGGTTGCCTATGAAAAACGTCAAAGCGAGCTGAGCAGCGAGATCAGCTCTGCCAATTATAATTCCAATGTCCAGTACAATAATGAACAGAGAAGCAAACTGGAACAGGCAAATGCGGAGATCGCAGAATGTGAAGCGGCGATTGATAATTACCAGATCTACATTGATGATCTGACCAATGGTATTACCGATATGACGGCACTTCGAAAGTCTGATCTGTATGCGAAAATCTACAGTGTTCAAAAGGAAATGAACAGCTACGAGCTTGCAATTCAGACACCAAATGAGAACACGGATATGGAAGCGCTTCTTGCAAAGAAGACGGAGAAGCAAAATGAACTCAATAAACTTCAGAATGAACTGAATATGCTCTCTGATTATAAGACCTCATATGGCTGGGAAGATCTGCTTACGCAGGCAAAGAAGGATCTGGCAGACTATGAGACGAGGCTTTCAGAGGCAAAAAGCCAGAAGGCAAGTGCGGAGGCAGCAGTTGTCAATGGTAGCAAACTTACAAATTATGCCCTCAATAAAGAGAAAGAACAGCTTACAAGTGAAGATGCAGGCAAAAAGTACGATGCTGCATTAAATGGAATTGTCGCTGAATTTAACGGCGTCGTAACTGATGTCAGCGTTGTGGAGGGAGCGCCTGCACAGGAAGGGGCTAAGCTGATTGTGTTGGAAAGCTTTGATGAGATCTGTGTGGAATTTCAGGCATCGAAGTACGATCTTGAAGTGCTTGCGGTAGGCCAGTCGGTTGAAGTTGAGGTTTCCGGTAATACCTATACGGGCAGTGTTACCAAGATTAATCACATGGCAGAAGCGAATTCATCAGGCGTTCCGATGGTAAACGCGAAGGTACATATCGATAATCCGGATGAAAATATCTATCTTGGCATTGAGGCTAAGCTCAAGATTTTGACTGCAAGTGAATCAAATGTTCTGCTTGTGCCTGTAGAAGCTGTGAATGTAGATAATGAAGGCGAGTTCTGCTATATCATAGAGAACGGATTGCTTGTCAAACGATTTATCAAGTCAGGAATTTCTTCTGAAACGTATATACAGGTTCTTGAGGGAATTTCGGAAGGAGAAGAAATCGTAACCTCTGCTTATATGGGCATGGATCTTGAAGAGGGTATGGCAGTAACTGTAATGCCCGCAGAATAAAACAGGGGGAAAAGTAAATATGGCTCAAACAATAGAATACATAAAAATAGCTCTGATGAACATCCGAAGCAATAAAGGCCGCTCTTTTTTGACGATGCTCGGAATTATTATCGGTATTTCCTCTGTTATTTTGATTGTTTCAGCAGGTAACGGCATCAAAAGTGGCATCAGCGGGCAGTTAGATGATCTGGTAGGAGGATATGTTCAGATATATTCCGACTCCAAGAGTGAAGAAGGAAATGCAATCGAATTTACGGATGCTGATCTGGATCTGATCCTGGATAAGGTGGACCATGTAAAAGGTGCGACAGATTTCTGGATGTTCAATAACGCGACAGCACAGAGCAATAAAGGAACCTTTAGTGCAGTGCCAACCTTTGGTAACGAATCCCTGCAGTATTACAACACAGCACCGATGCTTAAGGGACGCTATTTTACCAAGAGTGAGAATCAAAAAGGCAGCAAGGTTTGTGTCATCACCGAGAAAAGTGCCAAGAAGCTTTTTGGATCGACAGATGTACTTGGCATGGATGTCAATATGACAATGTATGGAATCTCGCAGGAATATACGATTATCGGTATCCGAAAGGACAATGATTCGGCTGCGAAAGGTATGGTATTTGCATCGGGCGATGTCGAGCTTGAGATTCCGCTTACGGTTCTGGAAT
>JAFOYD010000080.1 GCA_017391545.1 Lachnospiraceae bacterium | reverse complement strand
GCAACAATTTGGATAAAGTGTTGCATCTCTTTTACTATTCCCTAATTTCATCGTAACTATTCAGTACCCACACCAAAGTTTAGCATAAATATTTCTCTTCTCATCACTTCTCTACAAGCTTTTTTACCCGATCAATATATGATGTCAACACTTTTTCGTTCGACTTTTTGTATCATATCAACACTTTTTCGTTCGACTTTCTGTATCATACCAACACTTTTTCGTCCGACTTTCGTGTCAGCCTTCGTTTAAAAAAAGCCGTCTTTCAAGACGGCTTTTGTAGTTCTAGCTCTGTTTTCCCGGAAGTTCATAGCGACTGAGGTACCCATGACAAAGCCTGTCGTACTCGGTACCTTCTCCCTTTTGCAGGTTATCTACGTACTCATGTGCATGGGTATCATCCTCATACTGCTGCATGACACTGATTGCCAGATTCGAGCAATGATCGGCAATTCGCTCATAGTTGTTGGTGATGTCCGATAAGACAAATCCCATCTCCGCCGTACACTTTCCCTTTCTGAGTCGCTTGGTATGACGTTTCTTCATTTCCTTCTGAAGCACATCGATTGCCTCCTCAAAAGGCTCGATCGTCCTGGCCGCCTCTGCATCTTCTGTAGCAAAAATCCGCACCGATTCATCCACGATATCAAGGACAGCTTTTGTAAATACCTTTAACTCCTCTGTCGCCTTTGATGAGAATCCCTGTTCCTTTTTGTTGATATCCTTCGCACAATCCACCAGATTCATGGCATGGTCAGAGATTCTCTCCAGATCGCCTACGCTGTGGAGAAGCATATTCAGCTTTCTGGAATCCTGTACACTAAGGTTTTTACTCGAAAGCTTTACCAGATATCCGCTGATTTCATCATCATAGCGGTCCACGAGATTTTCCTTTCGCTCCACATCATTTGCAAGCTCCTCGTCATACTGGAACAGCGTACTTGTCGCCTCACTAAGCGACTCCTTTGTAATTTCAGCCATTTTCACAACATGGGAATAAGCCTGCTCCAGAGCAAATGCCGGTGTGCTTAAGAAACGCTCATCCATTTTGGCAAAAAGCTCCTTTTCCTGTGCCTGCTTTTTCTCGCTCTCATCAGGCTTGATGACAAAGAGGGAAAGCTTCTCAAGAACATTTGCAAAAGGTAAAAGAACTAATGTTGCCGCAATATTAAATCCTGTGTGAACAAGTGCTATCCCAGCCCTGTTTGCCTGATCTGACAAAAAACTAAAATGCAAAATTGCATTTAGACTGTAGAATACAATGACAAAAATCGTCGTACCGATAATATTGAATAGCAGATGTACGATCGCCGCACGCTTTGCATTTTTGCTCGCACCGACACCTGACATCATGGCTGTAACACAGGTACCGATATTCTGTCCGAGGATAATCGGTACCGCAGCTGCGTAAGTAACAGTTCCGCTTGCGCACAGTGCCTGAAGAATACCGACTGACGCAGAGGAAGACTGAATCACTGCCGTCACGAGCGCACCTACGATAATTCCGAGTACAGGGTTCGTGAACATGGTAAAGAACTGTGTGAACTCAGGCACCTCGCTGAGCGGCTGCATGGCTGATGACATCATATCCATACCAAACATCAATATGGCAAATCCCACAAAAATCGAACCAAGGTCACGCTTTTTACCATTTTTGATGAACATGATAAATACAACACCGATCATCGCAAGAATTGGAGAAAAGGATGTCGGTTTGACAAGCTGAAGAAGCAGGCTGTCGCTCTCAATTCCTGTTAGGCTCAGCACCCAGGAAGTGATGGTAGTTCCCACATTCGCACCCATGATGATGCCAATCGCCTGCGAAAGTTTCATAATTCCTGAGTTGACAAATCCAACTACCATAACCGTGGTAGCTGATGAGGACTGAATCACCGCTGTTACTCCCGCACCCAGAAGCACAGCTTTGAGTCTGTTGTTGGTGAGATGCTCAAGGACACGCTCAAGCCGTCCTCCGGAAAGCTTCTCGAGTCCGTCACTCAATATATGCATACCATACAAGAACAATGCAAGACCGCCTATCATACTCAACAAATCAAAAATGCTCATATATTTCTCCTTATATATTTTCAGTAAAAAAAACTATTTGTATTTAATCATACCATAATTCTGCGAAAAGTGAAAGTTACAATTCACTGATCATCCATCAAATTGTGACGTTTTGCCGAATATAAAGAATCGCTTAGAGTGTTATTGGTCAAATTGATGTCATTTTTTGCCACTTTATGTATACGCCGACATTGGCTTATGGTATAATATCCATATTAATGCGTTTTTTCGCATTTGCTTATTACATTTAAGGAGAGAATACCATGGTAAATATTAATATGAAAACCAAAGGTGCCATGAACAGCAATTCCATTCTGTCTATAAATGTACCTGACCCTCAGAGTGTGAAAAATCAGGGGAATATCATGACCCTGATCAAGCAGACGGGAAACAGTGCGGCTGTGACTCCGGCTCCAGCGCATTCACCAACTCCGGCCCCAATGCCAGCACATACGCCGACTCCAACTCCGGCTCCAACTCCGGCGCCCGTGACAAAGCCCATTCCCGCACTGCAGCATCCTGCGCAGAAAGGTCAAAAGATAGCCCTCTCTGTCACACCTCTCGATGGTGTCAATGCATGCTTTGGCTGGAATACCACAGATGCCCGCTGTGATGTGGACGTATCGGCATTCCTGCTCGGTGCTGACGGAAAGGTCATCGGCGACGATTGGTTCGTTTTCTACGGTCAGGAACTAAGTCCTGATCAAAGCACAAAATTTGTTGCCAACAGCGCTGCAGATCGCGAAGTCATCCAGATCGATCTGAAAAAGCTGAATCCACAGGTGCAGAAAATTGTTTTCGTACTGACCATCAACGATGCGCTGACGAACAGGCTTCATTTTGGAATGTTAAAAGATGCCTATGTCAGAATTATGGATCAGTCTGGCAACGAACTTGTAAGCTTTATGATGACAGAATATTACAACAATGTTATTTCCATGATGATTGGTGAACTTTATCAGCACAATGGCGCATGGAAATTCAATGCCATAGGAAATGGTGTTGCAAGAGATCTTGCAGGTCTTTGCGAGCTATATGGCGTTCAGGTTATTGATTAGAAAGGATACTACTATGTTAACATTTGAAACAGTAAATGAATTGACGCTTAAGGTTACCTGCAAAGGAACAGATACCTTATTTACAAAAGCCGGTGCCTTTATATGCGGAGAAAATGCCGGCTACAAGAATTACAAATTTGAGAAGGTTCTTTTAGGTCCACAGCAGAATATGGGGCAGGCACTGTTAGGCTCCCTTGTACGCCGCGTGACAGGTGAAAATCTCCCGCTTATGAAGGTTATGATGGAAGGCGACAGTGTGACATACTATGCAAATCACAGCCAGCACGTTGTTGTTTACCAGCTCCAGCAGGGCGAGACGATTTCCATCGAATCCGAGAATATTCTTGCCTTCACCTCTGACTGCAAATACGATGTCCGCTTTATCGGATGCGGTGTCATCTCCCAGAAGGGACTTGCAACATCAACCCTCACAGGTATGGGACCAAATGCCTATGTTGCAATTCTGACAGATGGCAACCCAATCGTACTGAGCAATATTCAGTCCGGCTCTACACTGGCTGTTGATCCTGACGCTGTTGTATGCTGGATGGGGTCTGGCCACTGCGATCCGGATATCAAGATGGATGTCAACTGGAAGACCTTTATCGGACAGTCCTCTGGTGAATCCTACAGCTTTGAATGGGGAGCACATCAGCCCGTGTCTGTCATCATTCAGCCTAGTGAGCGTATGAGTGGTGTCAGCGTCAGCATGGATGGTGGACGTACCGGATACAGACCAAACTAATCTGATTACGCTATTATTATCATTGCCCGTTTCGGCAGTACATAAGCACTGTTTCCAGCACTTTTTCTGCAAACAGCTTATCTGCCGGCGGGCATTTTACATGTTCCGGAAAGTGATACCGACCTGACAGCTCCGGCGCCGCAATACCGCAGTCAGCGGCTTCCAGCATGGAACTGTCAAATTCACTGTCGCCTGCCGCGATCACGCAGTCAGCACCGATGTAATCACGAAATCTGTCAACAGCCTTTCCCTTACTTAACTTCTTTGGCACGACATAGACCTTGATGCCATTGTTAAAAACATCTACAAGAGACACATCTAAGATACTTTTCAGTTCACGCACAACCGCCTCCGGTTCCTCGCACTTCGTAAATACAAAAAGTTCTCTGATAAACCGAACTTCAAAGGTTCTCCTTTTTTCCTGCTCCAACAGTTCCACTGCCCGCAAAAGCTCCTGCCTGCTGTCGCTGATCATTTTCAGGGACTCCTGATACCAGCTTTCATCCTCATGTCCATCAATCAACAGCACGCCACCATTACAAGTGAGCGCATAGGAAAATGTCCCCACACCGAAATCAATGCGATCATACTGCTCTACCGTCCTCGTGGTGACCGGCACGATCATCGCTTGCTTTTTTACCTCACACAGAAGCCTGTACGTCTCCTGCGTAATAAAGGAAATCGCCCGCCCCTGGTAAATCTCCACACATCGCTTATCCTCCCCGATGTCATGTTTATAGGAATAAATCAAAGTATTGTCCAAATCTGTACAAAACACCATCATCTGTGTCCTCCCCAAAAAATAAGTGCAATATACCAAAGTATATCACACTTATTTTCATATAAAAAGTATGGAATTTCTATTTACGGTTTACGATCATCTTTCTGATCATATCAACAGGAATCATGGTCACTGCAAGAAGAACGACTGTAATCCATCCCTGAATACCAAACGGTACGCAGCTGAACATTTTACCGATTCCTTCAAAGATCGGGAATGGTATCAGTCCTGCATTGACAATCAATGCCTGTACAGCGATGATGATAAAGAATACCTTTAAGAAACCTGTATTCTGGTCAAGTCCCTTGAAGATTCCAAAGCCGTCATCTCTGACATTGAATCCGTTGAACAATGCTGCCACGATAAAGAGTACGAAGTAACCTGTCAGATGCTGTTCCTCTGTATCAAAGAGATTTACAAAGAACGGAGCCTTGAGGTACACAAAGCTGACAACCGTGAGCCACAATCCCATTGTAATAATCTGGGCCATCATCTTTCTGCTGATGATGCTCTCATCTCTTCTTCTTGGCTTCTCAGTCATATACTTCTCAAGTGCAGGCTCATTACCAAGCATGATCGCACCGAGACTGTCCATAACAAGGTTTACGAACAACAGATGTGTTACCTTCAGTGGTTCATCTACGCCGAAGAACGGAGCAATCGCACTGACGATAACGGCTGTCACGTTGATTACAAGCTGGAACTTACAGAACTTCAAAATATTGTGGTAAATGGTTCTACCATAGAGAATCGCATCCTTGATGGACTTGAAGTTGTCATCGAGAATAACAATCTTACCTGCTTCCTTGGCAGCCTCAGTACCACTACCCATCGCAAAACCTACATCCGCGCGCTTCAATGCCGGTGAGTCGTTTACACCATCACCTGTCATACCTACAACAAGGTTCATTTCCTGGCAAAGTCTTACCATACGGGACTTATCTGTAGGGAGCGCACGTGCAATGACACGAATCTTAGGAATGATCTTCTTGACCTCATCATCAGTCATCTCATTTAACTGAGCAGATGAAATTGCCATCTCATCATTGCTCTTTAACAGGCCAGCATCCTTTGCAATCGCAACCGCTGTCTCAAGTCTGTCACCAGTGATCATTACAACCTGGATACCTGCATCCTGAACTTCCTTAATGGCATCTCTTGCTTCCGGTCTGACATCATCTCTGATACCTACTAAACCGATGATCACGACGTCATCATTGATCTGGCTCTCAACAAGTGCGCTCTCTGAATAACCAAATGCCAGTACACGCATTGCCTTTGCTGCAAGCTCGTCAATCTTTCTGTCAAGGACTGCCTTGTCAATGTCTCTTACATTACCTTCTGCATCAAGATACTTTGTCGCCTTTGCAAGAAGTCTCTCAGGAGCACCCTTATAGAAGGTCTTGCCGACACTGTCGATTCTTGCCTGGCTGAATTTATTGGTAGAGTTAAATCCCTGATGCGCTGTGACAACGTACTCCGTATTGGATGTCAGTGCATTGAATGTTTCCTCACCGATAAACTTCATCAGTGCCTGGTCAGTCGCATTACCACCGATTACTCTGTGTGAAGCATCGAACATGGATTGTGTATTCTTACCGATTGCAAGATCCACCAGTCCCTTTACCTTGCTGTGCTTGCTCAGCTGTGGAATATCAATCGAATTTCCGTCTGCACAGAAGAAATCAACAACCTCAAGAGAACCCTTTGTGATCGTACCTGTCTTATCGCTGAATAGAATATTCAGGGAACCTGCTGTCTCAATACCTTCTGCCTTTCTGACAAGGACATTGTGGTCGAGCATCTTGCTGGTATTCTGCATCAGTACCAGTGAAATCATCAGAGGAAGTCCCTCTGGAACGGCACAGACAATAATAACGACTGCAAGTGAAACGGCGTTCACGACGCTCATGATAATCTGCTGGATCGGCTGTGCAAAATATGCCGCCGGACCACCTTCAAATACAAGCACTGCATGTGCAAGGTAGAACAGCGCAATGATAATCGCACCAATATAACCAAATGTAGAAATCTGATTTGCAAGCTTTGCAAGCTTCACCTTCAGCGGAGAATCAGGCTCATCCTCCTGCATTTCCTCTGCCATTTTTCCCATCATTGTCTTTAAGCCGACTTTTCTGACATCGAGGATACCCTCGCCGTCAAATACAACTGCGCCTCTGAACAAAGAATGTGGGTCAACGAACGTATCACCTGTGATATCATCTGCAAGCTGTGTGCTGGCATCTGCTGCGGTTTTTTTACACTCCTCAGCCTCTCCGTTCAGTGCAGAGTTGTCAACCTTGAGTGCGCCATCAATCAGAATACCATCAGCAGGAATCTTGTCACCTGACTGTAACAGAATCTTGTCACCCACAACGACATCATCGACTTCGATGACGGTAACAACACCATTTCTGTGTACCTTACATTTATCCTTCTCGGTGCTGTCCTTTAACTCACGATACTTCGTATCGCTGGCAACACCTGTCTTTGCGGATACAAAGGCAACGATAAATACCGCAATGATGGTTCCCAGTGGCTCATAAATTTCTGCATAACCAAAGAAAAACATAACGATCATCAGCGCCGCAATCGCTAAAAGAATCTTGATCATCGGGTCACTGAAGGTTTCTTTAAATTCCTGCCAAAAGGTGGTAGGCTCCGAATCAGGAATCTCATTCGAGCCATATTTCTCTCTTGACTGTTCGACTTCTTTGTCGCTAAGTCCATTATATTTCATTTTCATAATCTCCTCTTATTTTCATTAGCAAAATCTGTTTGCAAGTTCGCCAAGGCCTGGATCTGTTGTTCCCTGACCCATCGCATTGAACTTCCACTCACCGTTGTGTCTATAGATTTCGCCAAAAATCATTGCTGTCATGTTTGAATAATCATCGGACAGATTGTATCTGCACATTTCCTGATTATTTCTGCCGTCGACAAGACGGATAAATGCATTCCTGATCATTCCAAAATGCTGTTTTCTCTGAACTGCCTGATAAATATTAACGACGATAACAATTCTGTCGTACTGTGCAGGAATGGATGCAAGATCGACAAGAATCTGTTCGTCATCTCCATCTCCTGCTCCTGTCAGGTTATCGCCCATGTGCTGCACGGTGCCACTCTTGTGTCTGAGGTTTCCGAAGTAGATCAGGTCCTCCTTAGAGCAAAGCTTGCCATTCTGAAGCAGAATCGCAGATGCATCACAGTCGATTGGCTGTGGCTTTGGTGCAAAAAGCCCTTTCTTCGCAGGCTGTGCTTCATCCCATCCAAGTCCGACAAGCACATTTGCAAGTCCTGCATTGTCTTTGGATAAGCTTACCTTCTGTCCTTTTTGTAAACTAACTGACATAATTATCCTCCATTTCTTAACGATTCAGTATCTTCAAAGTTATGAGCCGCTGTTGCGGCTCATAACTTTGTTTTTATTTATTATTACTCTACATCGACTCCGTAATTTGCGCAGAGTGCTGCGAGTCCGCCCTGGAATCCGCTTCCGATCGCATTGAACTTCCACTCACTGCCGTTCTTGTAAAGCTCTCCAAATACGGCTGCTGTCTCAATCGAGAAATCTTCTCCGAGGTCATAGCGGAGCATTTCTTCTCCGTTGTCTGCATTGTAGATTCTGATAAATGCGTTGTTGACCTGTCCGAAATTCTGTCTTCTCTGCTCCGGCTCATAGATTGTCACGGTAAACGCAATCTTTGTGATATTGTCGGGAACCTTGGAAAGATCGATCTTGATCTGCTCATCATCGCCGTCGCCGACACCTGTCAGGTTATCTCCCTGATGCATAACACTTCCTGACGGATGTGAAAGATTTCCATAGAATACGAAATCCTCAGACTTTGATACCTTTCCTGTATCTGTCAAAAGGAAGGCTGCTGCATCCAGGTCAAAATCTCCACCTGTGTCAAACGCATTGACATCCCATCCAAGTCCGACAACAACATTTTTTAATCCCGGGTTATCCTTTGTGAGGCTAACCTTCTGTCCTTTTTGTAAACTAATCGGCATATATACACCCTCCATTTTCGTTTTATTTTTATGCTACTTCGATACCATAATGTCCGCAAAGTGCTGCGAGTCCGCCCTGGAATCCGCTTCCGATTGCATTGAACTTCCACTCGCCATTGTGTCTGTAAAGCTCTCCTACGACAACTGCTGTCTCAATGGAGAAGTCCTCACCAAGATCGTATCTGATGATCTCTGTATTCGTAGCTTCATCAACAATACGGATGAACGCATTTGATACCTGTCCGAAGTTCTGTCTTCTGACATCTGCGTCATAAATTGTAACCGTAAATGCTACCTTCTCAACATTTGCAGGAATCTTGCTAAGATCAACCTGAATCTGCTCGTCGTCGCCATCACCTTCACCTGTGAGGTTGTCGCCCATATGCTTGACAGACTCACTTGGATGTGTCAGATTTCCATAGAATACAAACTCCTTCTCTGTTGGACATTTTCCGTTTGCTCCTAACATAAATGCTGCAGCATCCAGGTCAAAATCAGCGCCTGAATCAAACGCATTGACATCCCATCCAAGTCCTACCATAATGTTCTTGAGACTTGGGTTTCCCTTTGTCAAATCAACCTTCTGGCCTTTTGTTAAATTAATTGGCATCTCTTTTCCTCCTTAATTTTCGTAACTATTCAATATCTTTATAGTTACAGTTTATCTATTGATACACACTCTTTGAAGTGCACTAGATACGTTGTTTTAGCAACACACTATTTCTTTTTATCCGGCATATGATACATCTGGTTAAACTCACGTTTGATCGTTTCGAGTCTTGCCTGATCCTCGATGCGCTTCTGTCTTGCTTCCTGCTGAATCTGTTTTGTCTCGTTGATACCGTCAACAATTGTCTTCCATGTTGTTTCAAGTGTTTCGATCTTGATCGAGCTTCCTGCTGCCATCGCTGCCGTAAGCTTCGTCTGCTCTACTGTATTCTGTGCATTCTTGATCAGCATCTCGTTTGTCTTGGCGTCAAGCGCGCTCATCGCCTCGGCCTGTATCTTCTGGCGCTTGAGCATGATTGCCTGAGCCAGTGCCTGCTTAAATACAGGCAGTGTGATGATGAATGCTGAATTGATCTTTCTGACAAGGTTCATGTTGCTGAATTCCATCGCCTTGATCATCGGAATGGACTGCATCGCAACACTCTCTGCCGTTCTCAAATCCTGTGTTCTCTGTTCGAGCATCATCAGTGCCTGATTAAGACTTGTAATCTCGAACTGAATCGAATTGTCGCCTGTTGCCTGCATATCAGCCTGCCTTTGCGCGATGTACGCTTCCAGTTCTCTGCAGCCCTGCTCACCTGCAAGAATGTATTTTACAAGCTCGTGATAATAGTTTACATTTGCCTCAAACATCGTATTGAGGTTGCGGTTCGACTGCTTGATCTCTGACTCATATTTTTTGAGTTCCACATAGATCTTGTCGACCTCCTCACCCATCGTGTGATACTTGGCAAGAATCTTGTCAAGCTGCTTTTTCATATTTCCAAAAAGCTTTCCAAACAGCGAAGGGTTCTCTTTCAGCTCATCAATATCGAATTTATCCATGATCTTGGCAAGTACTGTGAGCATCTCGCTCGTCTCATCAAGCTGTGCCATATTCACGTTGTTCAGCACCACGTCGGATGCCTTTGAGATTTCCTCTGCCACCTCTGCTCCGAAGGATACGATCGTCTCAAGGTCATTTACCTCAATCGTACTGACGATGTCGTCGACCTCCTTTGAGCCTACGAGTGCTGCATTCATCTGCTGTCTGTCCTCTACGATATCATACTTCTCAACGACTTCAATCTCGTTTTTCGTGTCCACCGTAGTTGCCACAACAGGTGTCTGTGTAGCTGTTTTGCTGAAATCAAGTCCCATTTTTCCACCATACCTTTCTATCATTTGAAATAATTTAATAATAATTTTTATTGATTCTATTTTTTCCCGAAAATCCGCTCCCGCCACGTGGGCTTTTTGTTGGATGAGATGACACCCAGATTCGGAACCTGAAGGTCATATACATATTCCCCAATCTGATGCTCCTCAATGATTTTCTGGTTAAAGTGCTTCTCGATCGTCTCATATCCCGTCGGCACAAAAAATACCACATCAAAGCCTACCAGGTTCAAGAATGCCACAAGAATCGAATCCTCAAGGGAAATCATGCTTTCCCCTGTATTAAAATAAACGAGCTTTGGATTCTTTTTGGTAAAATCAAACTTCTGAATCAGTCTGATGATCTCCTTTGGCAGGTTCAGAATCGTTGCGATGATCGTGTACTCAGTACCATTTTCAAAAGTACCTTTGATGATCTTGCGATCGATCAGAAGCTGCAGCTTATCAAGAATATGTTCCTGCATTTCCTCCCGCAGAAATCCGTAGGGATAGTTTGGGTGCTCCCTGATCTTTTTCTTCTGAAGACGTCCATTTCGGAAAAACTCTGTTGCAAATGTCTTCATCGGATTGGATGCTGTCGGTTCGATATAAGGAACCGCCTTTACGACAAACGTGTCCTCTGTCATCAGCTCCCGAATCGAATTCCAGTACTGTGGCACCATGCCGTCCTTCACGCCAGATACCTTTGCAAAAATAACAGGCAATGTCACAACGTCATTTTCCGTGCTGAAATTCGGACGGAATTTCAATTCTTCCTTCCAAAGCAGTGCGATCTCCTCATACATCGTCTGCAGCGTGATGGAGTTCGCCTTTGCATACTGCTGATTGCGGTACATGCCGGTATCCTGATACATCAGTCCGTCAAGCTCCCGCTCTGCATGATATGCGACCGTTCCCATGTGTATGTCAGAATCCTCCCTCGGAAATCTATTCATCGGAAGCGATTCACCGAAATTCACTTCATACAAAAGATTATCCCGAAGGATACATTTTGTATTCAGATTTGGATTCAGGATCAGCACATCGACCGGAATCCTTGCGAGGAATCTCAGAAACAGTTCCTCGTTCTCATTCTGGCACGGTCCCATGTGGATAAAACAGCTGATGTCCGGCATTTTCCAGTTCTGAAACAGCTCCTTCTGATATCTGCTGATCCAGCACAGCATGTACACTGCTTTGTTCGTCAGTTTATTGAGATTCATTTCCGGAAGCTTTGCCTCTGCAAGCAGTACGTCCAAAAATGCCTTTACCGTCACTCGCTGAAGCTCTATATTTGCAGTATAACTGATATTGGCAGACAAATCCATGAGCATTTCGTCCTGTTTTGCGTAATTTCTGCGCCTGACGGCTGCGATTTCCTCCATCGTCGGTGCCGGAATACTGCCATCGACAATGACCACACGCCGCTTGTTGTTTTTCAGCTCGACCTGAAGCTTATAGAGCTCATTTGCATAAGTAAGTTTGTCTTCAACGCCGTTGATCCTGCAATAACAGTTGTAGAAAAGCTTTGGATCATTTCCTCTCGTCGTGATGCTCTTTTTGATGTCATCAATACCCTTTCCTTCTATCCATACGTTCGTAGCATTCAGAATTTGTGGCTTTGTTCCATAAATTCTTTCATTATTGATTGCATTCTGTATCTCTGTGCGAATCCACTTCAGATTAAAGTCCTGTGGAAACGTTTTCATATCAGGCAGTACAAGATTGTCGGATATCTTTGACTCTGCATCAAGACTTAGGTAGTTCGCATCGCCACGATACTGCAAAAATACCACATCGCAACCCGCATTGGAAAGAATCGTGATCAGCTGAAGCTCGTACTTGCTGATCTCGCCTTCATACAGTATTTTGGGAACCTTGTTTTCTCCAAGCATGTTCACGACACGCTCAAATTTGTAATACAGCCAGCACATGAACTTGATGTAGGCGTTTTTGAGCATGTTGTCATTTTTACCCGATCTTCGCAGTTCGTCGAGCGTATCATAGATGGAGTTTGCCACGTTCTGCCTCTGGTAATCGTTCATTCTGGGCAGCCATTTTTTCAGGCTCTGTGAGATGAACCCGGGACTCATCTGGAACGCTCCTCCCATGATCTCTGTGTAATACGCCAGGTTCTTTTCATCGGGATTGGGAATCCTTCCTTCTATAATAACG
>JAFOYD010000079.1 GCA_017391545.1 Lachnospiraceae bacterium | reverse complement strand
GTCGAAACGATGCGTGAGCTGATCGGAAACAGGGCATATGAGCTTTCGGGCATGCTGACCTATTGGAATTATGCGGATAAAAAGTTCATCTCGAAAGTGTATGTGGACTACGGACAGGGCTTTCATGAGGAGAACTCGGTAGAGTTAAGAGACTGCTTTTTTGCAGAGCAGTATCTTCGATTTGAATATGATATTCCACAGGATGCTGTTCGCATCAGGATTGATCCCTGCGAATATCCATGTACGGTGACGATTCGTGAGATTAAGGTCGGAGACAGAATCTATACGTCAGATGTCATCGAGACACAGGGAAGCTGGCAGGAGTGTGGCGCGGTCGTATTCGATAACGAGGATCCCAATTTTGCGATCGATGTGGTCGGTGGCAGGAAGCTGTCTGTTGACATGGAGGTCATGGAGCTGCCAAAGGCTCTGGCAAGCCAGATTGTCAGAGACACTTCCAAAGAGGACATTGTAACCAGGACAAAGGGATTTATTAAGCATAGAATAAAAGGCAGATAGTGTATGATAGGTAAGATTAAAAAGGCAATACAGGACAAGCTGTATCAGGGCTGCCTGGAGGAATATCAGCGGGAGCTGCGGTATCAGACGGATCCGTATCTTTTGTGGATACGGGAAAATGAAAAAAATGCTGATGAGACACAGGAGGAGTCGTATCCTTCTCTTGGTGTCGTGTACATGGAGAACTGTGATCAGAAGTTCTCTCTGTCAGATACCAATAAGGAATATATTATATTTGCTTCAAAGCAGGGCAGAATCGCGGTCAGTGCTTTTGGCGAGATCATGCAGTATTTCAAGACGCATAAGGATACCGATATCGTGTATGCTGACGAAGACGTATGGATGCTTACAACAAGTGAGGAAGACACAGGAGATGACATGGATGATGAGCATAAGCATCGGATTTTCCCGTGGACAAAGCCGATGTGGTCACCGGATACCCTGTTTTCATTCCTTTATTTTGGAAATATCTTTGCAATCCGCAGAGAGGCTTTTTTGAATGTGAGCTGGCTTGGCGATGCGGATTACAGGAAAAATATCTATGACTTTGTGCTAAAGGCGACCGAGCAGGAAAAGCGCGTTGGGCATATCGAAAATGTTCTGTTTCATGCGTACAGAAAAGGAAATAACAGAGCTGAAATTGAAGAAATGCTGATGCATGATACAGACTTGATCGGTGTGGGGAGCGCATATGACCAGATCCGCGAAAGTGCCATGAAGCGGCGTGGACTTGCCGGAAAAATGGTCGTTGATGACCGTACCGGGATATCCTATCCTGTTTACGAGACCGCTGACAAGCCGCTTGTCAGCATCATCATTCCGTCGAAGGACAATGAAGAAGTATTAAAGCAGTGCATTCGTTCTATCTATGCACATACCGATTATCCGAATTTTGAGATTGTGGTGGTTGATAACGGAAGCATGGCAAGGGTGAGAATCGGACTTGAAAATTTCCGCAAGGAATGTCCGTTTACGTATCTCTATACGCCGATGGATTTTAACTTTTCGCGTATGTGTAATATCGGCGTAAAAGAGGCAAAAGGGGCGTATATTCTGCTTTTGAATGACGACATGGAGGCAATCTGCGATTCCTGGCTTACCAGAATGGTCGGTCAGGCATCCTTAAAACATGTGGGTGCAGTAGGTGCGAAACTTTTGTACCCAAACTCGACAAAGATCCAGCATGTGGGCATCAGCAACACTATATCTGGACCGGGCCATAAGCTTAAACTCATGGACGATAAGGTCTCCTACTATTATGGTAGAAACCGCTTTGTGTACGATATGATTGGTGTCACAGCAGCATGTCTTCTGATGCGCAGGGATTATTTTACAGCCATGGGTGGTCTGTATGAGGGACTGGCCGTGGCGTATAATGATGTGGATCTGTGCTTTCGGTTGTGCAGTAAAGGACTCTATAACGTACAGAGAAATGATGTCGTACTCTATCACCATGAGTCCCTTAGCCGTGGCGATGATATGAAAGATGAAAAGAAACTGAAACGACTGATGGCAGAGAAAGATGTGCTTTACAAGCGCCATGCGAAGCTGTACAGAAGAGATCCGTTCATCGGGACCTTGATGAACAGCGGCGATCCGGAGTATCAATGCAGATGGCTTGAGGGATATGAGCTGGTGAACGTATCTAGCGGTGACAGTCGGCTTGAGGAGGGAAAGAAACTTCCGAAGGCTTCTTCCATGAATCAGGCAATCATGATCGTGGTCGAGGATTGTGGGAAAGAGTGCTTTGTAAGGACAACAAAGCCGTATTACCTGATTAAGGGCTGGGCGTATGTTCCCGGAGTGGACAATGCACGCTATCAGTTCAAGCTCCTTTTTGTGAATCAAAATGGTAAGGTGTGGGAGCTTCCGGTACAGAAGCGCTACCGCAAAGATGTGGCGGCAATTCTGCCGGATGAAGTCAACGTAGAGATGACTGGCTTTTGCAGCTGGATCTTTGAGGGAACACTTCCACCGGATACGTATGAGCTGTGGATGACGGCAAAGGATGGATGTTCCAGACAGAGATTATACCGTAGCATGGAAAAAACGCTTACGATCGAATAGAGTGGGAGATACGCGTATGCATTATGAGCAGGAGCTTTTTGCCCAGAGAACGCCATATCTGCAGTGGCTAAAGAAGCAGAGCACAGAATTTGATGAAACGTGTGGGAAGCAGATACACAGGCTTCCCTTTTGTTCGTGTATGGACAGCATTGGAAAGACAATCAAAAATGTTCAGAATATCGATGTAATGAATGATGAAATCTGTCTGTTTGTGAATTGTCAGGGAGTGGTACGCCAGGAAGCTGATTATCTGATCACAAAGGCATTTTCTGAGTATCCTGATGC
>JAFOYD010000078.1 GCA_017391545.1 Lachnospiraceae bacterium | reverse complement strand
TGACCTGTACCGGCAACAGGCTTGCCATCGATACCGGATGTCCATTCTCATGAATAACCAGCATGTTTTCATCCTCAAAACGGTTATCCAGATACAGCTCGATATAGTTTCTGTCATCCCCAAAGCATTGCTGCCATATGTCAATGATTGCCTCCCTGTCCGTCTCATTTGCGAACACAACATGACTTTCCCGCGCACAATACTTTTTCAGAAGCACATCAGGATAGTACGACAGCTTCGCCTTCCTTAGTCCCGCATCACCTGCATCATCCTCACGGTTCACATACGCATAATTTTGTGCCTCATGCAGCACAAACTGCTGGTTGATCATGGGATACGCTCCCTGCATATTGGGATATGCTTTCTCAAAATGTACCACCAACGTATCAGAGTTTAATTGTTCTCCAATTGTAAATGCCACGATTCGTTCCTGCTTATACAGGACTCCTCCTATCAGATCAAGCTCCTTAAAATGAGAAAATGCTACCTCAAGCACGCGCATTTCCTGCTCCATTTCTTCATTCCATTTTTCTGCGCGCAGTGCAATCCATTCTTTTGCCATTTTACGACATTCATCAATATTCTCCTCAGTCATGGACTCATAGCGCCAGTCACCATCATCCTGAAAGCGTGTGATATGATTTCGCTTTCCATGCAATTTTCTTCCTTTTATAGCTGACAGCTTCTCTACCGTGTACATATAATCAAATGCATCCCTGTCCATTTCAATTTCGAACATTCCGGGAAACCACCAAATCAGCTTATCTTTATCCTTCTCCTCAATAGGATTCAGACTTAGTCTGTGACCATGCGCTGCACAGATTCCCCGAAGCACCTCTATTGCTGCCTTCTGATCCCCACTTCCAAATGGAAAGGAATACTCAAAATCTCCATGATCTCTGTATCTGACAACGCCACATCCGCATACCTCTCCCACCTGTACGTCATATACCTGCGCCCAGATCAGATTGTTGGCAAATACATACTCGCAGGCGCTGCGATTCTCTTCTAAAAATTTTTGACTCATCCATTCTCTGTCCTCTAACGATATCGGATGAAAGATCTGTTTTTCTCTTTCCAGCATTTTAGTCCCTTTCAGCGATTACATCTTTTACGCATTTCATTTATATAGTATTTCATTTTTATTCATAACTAAACGGAAGCATTTGAAGCTTCCGTTTGACATATTTTCCCTATTTATTACTCCTAAATAATGCTCTCAAAAGAAGGCCTGCACCTGCAAAGATACTTCCAAACATCAGGATATATGTATACAAATCCACCGTTCTAAAGCGAATATGTACACTCATGATGATCGAAATAAGTAATATTACGATTCCGACAATCAATACCAATTTGGCAATAAATGACTTACTGTTGTAAAATAACATACCAATTCCTACCAGCACAGGGATAACTGAGAGGCCTGATGATATGCTCATACTTCCCATACGCCATAGATACCATCCGGCTTCAATATAGGTATTTCTGCAAACCAGATAAATCCCTACACAAAGCAAAATCACTCCAAGTAAAAAGTATAATAAAGTCTTATCCTTTTTGGAACCTTGCGAAGATTGATTCAGTCGCTTTTCCATCTCTTCTAATTTAGACACAAAAATTCCTCCCAACTTACCTCGAATGTAATATCTTTACGACTGTCCCATATCTGCACAGTTGTAAACATAAATAGTTTATATTTAATTAATCAGCTTGTCAATAGAAGCTATAACATATTGATTATCTTGTCAAAATATAATAACATATAAGTATATCATTTTTACAAACATATACCACTACGAAGGGAGAAAAAGTATGCAAGGCTTAAAGAATATAATGGAGGATGATGTTGAATATCAGTTAAACAAGTTACTGCCTACCATGCCGGAGATCTGCTCATGCAACGCCTGCAGACTGGATATGGCTACTTATGCACTCAACCGTTTAAAACCCAATTATGTCAGAACAGATACCGGTGAACTGTTCCATAAGGTAAACACTGCTTCAGCACAGGCAAAAACAGAGATTCTTACGGCTGTCTTAAAAGCAATCGACACCATTGGTGCCCATCCAAATCATGATTAGTGCACTCTATGACAAGATAAAAGCTGTATTCCGTTCAAATCGTTCGTGAATACAGCTTTTTTATCATATATTTTTTTTACAGATATCGTTCAGGCAACACCTTTCACAATACGGCTTTGTTCTGGCGGTACAAATCTCACGTCCATGATCTACAAGTCTGTGGCAGAAATGATTGCCTTCCTCAGGCGGTATCAATTCCCATAATGCCATCTCGACCTTCTTTGGTTCCTTGATGTTGTCAACAAGTCCCATTCGGTTCGTAAGTCTGATACAATGCGTATCAGTCACAATGGCAGGTTTGCCAAAGACATCTCCCATGATCAGGTTCGCACTCTTTCTGCCAACCCCCGGAAGCTTTAACAGCGTATCAAAATCATCCGGGACCTTACAGTCAAACTCATCGCGCAGCATCTTCATACAGGCGCTGATATCTCTTGCTTTACTATGACCTAACCCACAAGGCTTTACAATGCGCTCAATGTCCTCGACGTCCGCATCCGCCAGTGCCTGCACCGTCGGATATTTTTCATAGAGTCCCTTCACCACAACATTCACACGCGCATCCGTGCACTGTGCAGCAAGACGCACACTGACCAAAAGCTTCCACGCCTCATTGTAATCAAGTGTGCAGTCTGAATCAGGATATTCCTTTTTGAGCCTCTCGATAATCTCAAGTGCAAGTGCCTTTTTTTCAGCTGTTTTTTTTGTATCCCTTTTTGTCTTTGCCACGTTCTACTCCCGCAATCCTATTCCTTATCGTCACTCTTGGTCAACTCAATGCCAAGCTCCTGAAGCTGGATATCATCTACGACGTTTGGAGCATCTGTCATCAGGCAGGAAGCATCCTTTACCTTCGGGAATGCAATGACCTCGCGAATGGAATCAGCCTGTGCCATTAACATAACCATACGATCCAGACCAAAAGCAAGTCCTGCGTGAGGTGGTACACCGTATTTGAATGCATTTAACAGGAAACCGAACCGCTCATTTGCAGTTTCCTTGGAAAGTCCGATGACTTCAAACATCTTCTCCTGAATCTGCTCCTGGAAAATACGAACGCTGCCGCCACCAAGCTCTGTACCATTTAACACAATATCATATGCCTTGGCACGAACCTTACCTGGATCTGTATCAAGCAGCTCCAGATCCTCCTCCATCGGCATCGTGAACGGATGATGCATTGCCACATATCTGTTCTCTTCCTCGCTCCACTCAAGAAGAGGGAACTCTGTTACCCACAGGAAGTTATACTGATTTTTGTCTAAAATGCCAAGGTTTCTTGCAATCTCAAGACGAAGGTTTCCAAGCACATCCCATACAACCTTGTTCTTGTCAGCCGCAAACAGAAGCAAGTCGCCATTCTCACCGTCCATCGCCTTGATGAGTGCTGACATTTCATCTTCAGTCATGAACTTTGCAAAGGATGACTTAATCGTTCCATCGGTCTGAATAGCGATATATGCCAGTCCTTTTGCACCGAATCCCTTTGCAAATTCTACCAGCGCATCAATCTTCTTTCTCGGCATCTCGCCCTGTCCTTTTGCGTTGATACCGCGTACAGAACCGCCATTTTCAAGCGCTCCTGTAAAGACGCTGAACCCACAGCCTGCCACGACATCACTCACATTGACAAGTTCCATGCCAAAACGAGTATCCGGCTTATCAGAACCGTATCTGTCCATTGCCTCCTGCCATGTCATTCTCTGGATTGGAAGCTGGATATCAATTCCTATTGTATCTTTAAAAATATACTGTAACAGTCTCTCGTTTACCTCGATGACATCATCGACATCCACAAAGGAAAGCTCCATGTCCACCTGTGTAAATTCAGGCTGTCTGTCGGCACGAAGATCCTCATCGCGGAAACACTTTGCAATCTGGAAATATCTGTCGTATCCGGAACACATCAAAAGCTGCTTGAACAGCTGCGGTGACTGTGGCAACGCATAGAAACAGCCCGGGTGCACACGGCTTGGAACAAGGTAGTCTCTGGCGCCCTCCGGTGTCGATTTGTTCAAAATCGGAGTCTCAATCTCAAGGAATCCCTCGTTTGTCATAAACTCTCTGATTTTTGCAGTAACGCGGCTTCTCATCATAATCTTTTCCTGCAGGTCAGGACGTCTCAGATCAAGATAACGGTATTTTAAGCGAAGCTCCTCTTTTGTCTTGGAATCTGCCTCAATTGGAAAAGGAGGTGTCTCAGACTCTGATAAAATGCGAAGCTGTGTTGCCCGCACCTCGATGTCACCAGTCTTCATATTGGCATTTGTATTGCCTTCACGCTTCTCAACCTTACCAACGACTGCGATTACATACTCACTTCTAAGAGACTCTGCCTTTGCAAAATTCTCTGCATCGACTGCACGGCTCAAATCCTCGCCCTGCTCAAAGATAATCTGAAGGATACCACTTCTGTCACGTAAATCAACAAAAATGATACCTCCCTTATTTCTGTTTTTCTGAACCCATCCCATGACGGTAACTTCTTCGCCGACATTTGCAGCCGAAAGCTCCGTACATCTGTGGGTTCTCTTTAACCCTTTCATTGACTCTGCCATTTTGTTTTCCTCTTTTCCTGTATACTTAATAATTAGTTTTTCAGACTTTCCTTATAAAATTCCCTAAACTCCTCGTAGCCCTCGGCGGTGA
>JAFOYD010000077.1 GCA_017391545.1 Lachnospiraceae bacterium | reverse complement strand
ATGCTGGAGGATATGGAATATCTGCAGCAGATGTATCCCACGTATGCCAGGAAATACCAGAGTACGATCAACAGCTTTGTAGACAGGATGGACTATGATGGAAGCTTTATTTATGACCAGTATCCCGATAAAATGTCAATTGGCCGCATGGTGACAGGTGTCATGGCTGTGATTAAGGCGAATGAAGAGAAAGAAAACGCTGGTGCAGAGGATGATGACAGGAGCAGGGATGTGACGGAGAAGACACTTACGGAGCACGCACCATGGAGAGAAAAGGAACCCTGGATCCGTGAGCTTGTCACGGTTCTGATGTATTATGAGATCCTGACGCGCAGAAAGCGGAAGAATCAGCAGTGGCAGATCGGAACCATGGGAAACAGATATTATTTCTAGCAACTCATTAAAAATGTATTAATTTCATTGACTTATCAGTACAGATAAGGTTATAATAAAAACACCGTGCAGCCGGGGCGTTAGCGGTGCCTTGTACCTTCAATCCGCTATAGTGGGGGTGATGGACGGCGGAGGGTCTGCGTTTGTGTAGCTGCCCTTTATAAGTGGCGTTGAAGTTTGGGTCTCACGCAATATGTGCCATTGAACCGTGTCAGGACAGGAATGTAGCAGCACTAAGGTGGATTTCATATGTGCCGTGAGGGTGCCTGGCGGAGTTAACTGTAGAGGTAACGTGCATGGGCATAGGATTCGAAGCCGTTCGCACGGTAAAATAATGAAAAAGGATAAATATTGAAATTTTGGCACAGTGATGTGTGGCACAGCAGAAGATTAAATTGCAAGGTGCGAAAAAGGGAGAAAGCGATGAAAAGAATGAACATGAAAAAAAAGAGTTTGGCTTTATTTTTAGTCATGGCAATGGCAGCAGCTTCCATGACAGGCTGCGGTGATAAGAAAGTAGCAGAGGAGCCTGCAACAGAAGTAAATTTTGCAGATATCGCAGGAAATACACCGGCGGAGACAACAGAGGCAGCTACAGAGGAAACAGCCACAGAGGAAGCAACAGTAGAAGAAGAGACACGCGAAGGAATGTACCGCAGCGAGCTTACAAATGAGTGGATTGATGAGAGCTTAAAGGATCAGCGTCCGGTTGCCATCATGGTGGACAATGAGAAAACAGCACTTCCACACTATGGGATGACAGAGGCAGACGTTGTGTACGAGCTGATGAACAGTACAGCGAACGGCAGAATCACACGTTTTATGGCAGTCGTTAAGGACTGGGGAAAGATTGAGCAGTTCGGTAGTATCCGAAGCACAAGACCTACAAACATCATGCTTGCAGCAGAGTGGAATGCGGTTCTTTGTCATGATGGAGGTCCATTCTATATTAATGACTGGCTTGCAAAGAACTATTCTGCAAACTTCAGCGGTGGTTTTGCACGTGTGAACAATGGTAAGTCAAGAGAGTTTACAGAGTACATTTGCACAGGAGATTTGGACAAGAAGTTCAGCGCTTCCAAGTATACGACAGAGTACAACGAGTTCTATCCGGGACAGCACTATCAGTTCTCTAATACAGAGGTAGATTTATCAGCAAGCGGTGATGCGATCGACTGTACAGAGATCGAGCTTCCGTTCCCACATAACAGCTCTAAGCTCAAGTACAATGAGTCTACCGGTACATACGATTATTATGAGTATGGACAGGCACATACAGATCCACAGCATGGTAATGCACAGCTTACATTCAAGAATCTGTTGATTCAGGATACAACCTTCCATCAGCTGGATGACAACGGATATCTCATTTACAATGCGATTGACTCAGGACGTGATGCATACTACATCACAAACGGTAAGGCGATTGAAGTGACTTGGATCAAGGCAGGAGAAAATGATCCTACGATTTATCTGGACAAGAAGACAGGTGAGCAGATTGAGCTGAACACAGGAAAGACATATGTGGCACTTGTACCATCTGATTCATGGAAAGATGTAGTTATCAAATAAGGAAATAATTAATAGAGATACCTTGCATGGCGCAGGGTATCTTTTTTTGCAATTGGATGCGATGATAATCATAAAATTTCGTAAAAATTCGTTAATTTTACTAAATTAGCCCTACGAAAATTTACGAAATTTCCAATGGAATAATTTTGCATGTGCGTGTATAATAAAATAGACCGAAAAAATATGATTACGAAAGGGGTTAAAAAGGATTATGAAAAAGAGATTGACAGCGGGCCTGATGGCGATGCTGATGATGCTTATGACAGTTGTGTCAGTTCTGACACCGGGCATGACAGCAAGAGCGGCAGGAACGACACTGATCGTCCACTATGGTGGGAGAGCTGATAACAACTATGAAGGCTGGAACCTGTGGATGTGGGAAGAAGGCAGAGAAGGTCAGCAGGTAGACTTTACGGATGAAGATGATTTTGGTAAGGTGGCAGTATATCAGACCAACAGAAAGCCTGCGAGCATTGGATTTATCGTCAGATTAAACCAGTGGGAAAGCAAGGATGTAGCGGATGACAGATTTGTCACTATGGATGGAGATGTTGTTGAGATCTGGGTGACAAGTGAGGAAGCAGAGTTCGCGACAGAGGCACCCGCAGGAGCAGCAGCTTATGATATTACAGCGCTTGAGGAGGCAAGACTGAATGTCTATAATGAGGAGTCAGCGACAAAACTCAATGTGCATTATTATAACTTTGACCAGAAGTACAGTGCAGACAGCATTGAGGCATATGCATGGGCTGGCAGCGAGGTCGGAGGAAGCTATCCATTATCAGAGACAGACGATTTCGGGGCATTTTTCAAGGTAGGCTTGCAGCCAAAGGACGGTGTGACGACAGCCGGCGTCAAGGTGATTCAGGATGGAAATGCTGATACGGCAGTGGAATATGAAATTGATTTGACAAAGGCTGAGAATAAAACTTTAGATGTCTATATTGTAGAAGGAAATCCTACATTGTGGTATAATACAGATGGTGTCGTGTATGACCCTGTGATTGCAGAAGCATATTTTTCAGAGTCATCCGCGAAGGAAATCTATGCAACGGTGTCACGTGTACCAAAGGGCAACGGTGACCTGGCATCACAGATCAAGGTAACAGATGAAGACGGCGTGGAATACGCTGTAGTGTCAGCAACATGTGAAGATGGACGAAACATTGTACTGACTTTAGAGGAGGAATTAGAATTGTCAAAAGCGTATGATATTTCTATGGAAGGCTATGAGGGAACCAATGTATCCATGAACAAAATATTAGGTTCTGAATATTTTGATGATGCGATGGCTTATGATGGGGATGACCTCGGAGCTACCTACACAAAGGAAAAGACAAGCTTTAAGGTATGGGCACCGACAGCGTCAGAGGTATCATTGAATCTTTATGAGCAGGGCGATGGCGATAACCTTATAGAGACAATCCCGATGACTGCACAGGAAAAGGGTGTGTGGTTCTGCGAAAAGCAGGGAGATTTGAATGGAGTGTACTATACCTATTCCATTAAGATCGGAAACAAGACAAATGAGGCAGTTGACCTTTATGCCAGAACAACCGGTGTAAACGGTGACAGAGGTATGATCATAGATTTGGCTGCTACGAATCCTGAAGGATTTGAGAATGATGTCAGACCTGCATTTGGGAATCCTACCGATGCAGTGATCTACGAGATTCATGTAAGAGATCTTTCGTCAGATGCATCATCAGGTATCAAGAATACAGGAAAATTCCTCGGCTTTACAGAGACGGGAACAACCAATCCGGACGGTCTTTCCACAGGTATTGACCATATCAAGGATTTAGGCGTGACACATGTACAGATTCT
>JAFOYD010000076.1 GCA_017391545.1 Lachnospiraceae bacterium | reverse complement strand
ATATTTTAGTATGTATAAGTGGGTGACGGTCTATCTGCTGCTGGTAATCTTTCTTTGCACCTGGTGTCTTTTACACAAAAGCAGTAACATGGAGTTCAAACTGTGGTCAGTCTTTTTGCTTGTGACAATCCTGATCACACCGCTTGGCAGCAACAACGGACTTTACCCGATCATCAACAATCTGTTTCTGGTGGCGCCGATATCACTTTTATTATTGGTGGAGGTGTTTGCACAGAGCCGGAAAGCAGTCTGTGGACTGCCGTTTCGCATCACCTTGAATTTTGTGCTGATATGCGCGGCAGTACAGAGTATTTTGTTTGGCATTGGCTTTGCTTTCCATGATGCCGGTGTACAGACAGACGCGGTGAAGCTACAGCTGAAGTGCTCTTCGGTGGCAGATGGGCTTGCGACCACATCGGAGAAAAAAGCAGCGCTTGAGGAGCTTGACCGGTACCTGTATGAGAATGAGTTGAACAAAAAGCAGGTGATATTATATGGCGATATTCCTGCGATTGCCTATTTATTTGACATGGAGCCTGCAATTTTCTCGACATGGGCAGATTTGGACTCCAAAAGTATTGATATCCTAAGGACGGAGCTCGATGAACTTTCAAAAAGCGACAATATTCAGGAGCTCCCGGTAGTGATTTTCGGACGTTCATCTGTGGAGCGTCTGACCAAAGAGGACGGGCTTGCATACCAAAAGCTGGAGCTGATCCAGCGTTTTCTGGAAAAAAACGGATATGAGCAGACATTCTGCAATGAGTCGTACAGTGTCTATACAGTTTCCGGTTATCCTTCGTCCGGTTTTTAATGAACTGTCGCGATAAGATTGATTATTTAAGGCGAAAACCTTGAAAAAAGTGCGCCAAGTGTGTAAGATGATACTGATATATCGGAGTCATAGGGAGAACAAAGTATGATTAATTTTAACGTACCGCCATTTACAGGCAGGGAAATGGAATATATAAAGCAGGCTGTTGAAAATCAGAAAATCTGTGGAGACGGTCCGTTCACAAAAAAATGTAACGAATGGATCGAACAGCATACAGGCGCGAAAAAGTGTCTTCTGACCACCTCCTGTACGCATGCGACAGAGCTGACGGCATTGCTTGCAGATATCAAGGAGGGAGATGAGGTCATCATGCCTTCTTATACTTTTGTATCAACAGCAGATGCTTTTGTCCTTCGTGGCGCTAAGGTAGTATTTGTAGATATCAGGCCGGATACCATGAATATTGACGAGAAGCTCATTGAGGATGCGATTACTGAGCGGACAAGGGCAATTGTTCCAGTGCATTATGCCGGTGTTGCCTGTGAAATGGATACAATCATGGCAATTGCGAAAAGACATAACCTTCTTGTGATTGAGGATGCAGCGCAGGGAATCATGGCAAGTTATAAGGGGAAAGCGCTTGGAGCAATTGGAGATATGGGCTGCTTTTCCTTCCATGAAACAAAGAATTTCAGTATGGGTGAAGGCGGTGCCCTGCTTTTAAAGGATGAAAAATATATCGAGGATGCGGAAATCTTTCGTGAAAAGGGAACAGACCGCTCTAAATTTTTCCGTGGTCAGGTTGATAAATATCGTTGGATGAATTATGGCTCCTCTTACTTGCCAAGTGACATGAATGCGGCGTATCTGTGGGCACAGCTTGAAATGGCAGATGAGATTACGAATGCAAGACTTGCACGCTGGAACCAATACAATGAGCTGCTGCAGCCATTAAAGGAGCGGGGAATCTTAGAGCTTCCATTCATTCCGGAGGGGTGTGTGCACAATGGACACATGTATTATGCAAAGGCAAAGGATGTTCAGGAGAGAACAGCGCTTATTGACTTTCTGAAGGAGAATGGCATATGGTCGGTATTCCATTATGTGCCACTTCATTCTGCACCTGCAGGAATCAGGTTTGGATGTTTCCATGGAGAGGATAAATATACGACCAGGGAAAGCGAACGACTATTTCGTCTTCCTATGTTCTATACCTTGAAGGAAGAAGAAGTTGACTATATTGTAAGTAAGGTGAAGGAGTTCTATCACGTATGATGGAGGACCACACAAAGGCAAAGGCAGGGCGTGTGTGTGGTGTGACCGTCTTCACGCTTCTGCTTGTGCTGTTTTTGGCAGTAAAATATGATTTTTACTATGATTTAAATGATGATACAATGATCAAGGATATCCTGTCAGGCGCATATACCGGAATCCCAAGTGGCTATTGCATTCAAATGCTTTATCCGCTGGCATGGTGTATAGCACTTCTCTACAGAGCCATTCCGACCGTTGCGTGGTATGGCTTGTTTTTGTGTCTGTGTCAGTTCGGTGTCCTTGCGCTGATCGCATGGAGGCTTGTGAATATGATGCAAAGTACACGTACAAGAGTGCTTGCGCTGTTGCTTGAGGGCGCTTTGGCGCTCGGACTGTTTCAGAGAGAGCTTGTATTTGTCCAGTACAGTGTGACTTCAGCATTCTGTATGGCGGGAGCCGTGTTTTTGTTTAGTACGACACCCGCGACAGAGAAGGCATCCGTTTTTTTCAGGAGAAATATTCTTCCACTGTGTCTGGTGATTCTGTCCTTTATGATTCGGACAGAGGTCTGTATCATGCTGCTGCCCTTTTTACTGCTTGCCGGAATTTCCAAATGGTGCAGTGAGCAGAAATTTTTTACGTCTGTCAATGTCAGGAAATATCTGGTGTTGATCACAATGGCTTTTCTGGGCATGACAGTGGTTTATTCGCTTGACCTGCTTGCCTATAAAGGAAGTGAGTGGTCCGGTTTTCGCGATTTTTTTGATGCGAGGACAAAAATTTATGATTTCTATGAGCTTCCCGGATATGATGATAACAGGGATTTCTATGAATCAATCGGTCTGTCAAAAGAGACTTATGCACTTCTGGAGAATTATAATTTTGCGCTGGATGATTCGATCGATACATGGAGCTTTGAGGCAATTGCTGATTATCAGGAACAGCTTGCAGGAAAAGGAAACGGGCTGGAGAACACGTTCGGACTGATCAGTAAGAACAGCGTCGGTGAGGCAATATGGCTCTATAAAAATCAACTGATTCACAATATCAGTGCATTAAAAAATCATCTCACCGGACAGTCTGGTGGCGCAGAGGGCGTTTCCTGGACGGTGGCTGTGACAAGTGGCATGGTGTTTGTGGGATATATGCTGTATCTTGTTTTCTGTATTTTGCCGACAAGCGGCAAAGTGCGTATGCTCGCTGTGCTGAAGCTGTTGGGGCTGATGCTGATCAGAAGTGTATTATGGCTGTATTTGTTTATGGTTGACAGGGCACTTGACCGGGTGACGATTCCGCTTTTGATGCTGGAGCTTGTCACGATAATCGCTTTTTTGGTCAGTGACAGCCAGCAGAAAAAGATATCCCGCACAGTCACATATGCGGGATATGTAGTGTGTGTGCTGTGTGCAGTGGTTCTGTTTGTGGGGAACACACAAAAAGCTTCGCAGGAATATGACAGCAGGGCGGTGGCTGACGCGCAGTGGAATACACTGATGGATTATTGCAGAAAAAATGGAAATAATTATTATGTGATCGATGTCTATTCGTCAACCTCGTATCAGGGTGTGTGCTATTCAGAAAAAATGTTTACAAATGTGGATAACTCTAGCAAAAACTTTGATATTTGTGGAGGATGGGCGGCAAAAAGCCCGCTTGCAAAGCAGAAGCTTGAAAGTTACCACCTAAAGGACATACAAAGTGCACTTATGAACGGAAAAGGAACGGTAACGAAGTCGTATTTTGTGGCAAATGAGGACAGAGAGCCTGACTGGCTGGTGCGATATTATGAAAAGCTTGGTATCCATATGAAAGCAGAATGTATGGAACAGGTTGGAATCTTTCGTATTTATGAGCTTAAGCAGTTTTAATGACAGGACAGGACAGGAAAGGTAAGGTTATTTTATGAGACCGGTAAGAGAAGATTTGAGAATTCAGGGACAACAAATCTACCTGAGGCCGATTACGGCAGAGGACACAGAGCTTGCAGTGCGCTGGCGCAATCAGCCGGTGGTGGTAGAAAATTTTATATATCGAAAGCCAGTTAGCCGTGAGGATCATATCAACTGGCTTGAGAACAAGGTTTTTAAGGGACTTGTTCATCAGTTCATTGTGTGCAGAAATGAGGACGATCTGCCGCTTGGCTCGATTTATCTTCAGAATTTCGAGGAGGAGAACAGAAAGGCTGAGTGGGGAATTTATCTTGGCGAGGAGCAGGCATATGGAAAAGGAATCGGAACAGAAGCAGCGAAGTTACTGCTAAATTATGCTTTTGAGGAGCTTGGAATGCATAAGGTGGTGTCGCGCGTACTTGCACACAATCAGGCAAGCATACGCATGAATGAGAAGGCAGGCTATGTGAAAGAGGCTTATCTGAAGGACGAGCTTTTTCTGGATGGCCAGTTTGAAGATTTGATTTTTTTCGGAGCCATCAATCCCAATGATTAAGGAGAACATATGACAATGAGCAAAATAAGCTTTGTGATCCCCTGCTACAGAAGTGAAAAGACACTTGAAGGGGTAGTGACAGAAATAAGAGATACGATGCAGACAATGCAGGAATATGAATACGATCTTATTCTGGTAAATGACTGTTCCCCGGACAATACTTTTGAGGTGATTGCAGGACTTTGCAAACAATATGACAATATTTCGGGGATTGACCTGGCAAAGAACTTTGGACAGCATGCCGCTTTGATGGCAGGACT
>JAFOYD010000075.1 GCA_017391545.1 Lachnospiraceae bacterium | reverse complement strand
TCTTAGAGCATGGTCATGATGTCATGATCGTGGATGCAGATGAGGAAAGGCTGGAGGATCTGGCTCCTTATGCGACAAGCACCAAAATTGGAGACTGCACGAAGGAGGAAGTGTTAAAGAGCATCGGCGTCAGAAATTTTGATGTGGTATTCGTGTGCATCGGCACCAATTTCCAGAGCAGTCTTGAGATCACAAGCCTTGTGAAGGAGTTGGGGGCGCAGCGTGTCATCAGCAAGGCGACCAGAGACATACAGGCGAAATTCCTTTTGAGAAATGGCGCAGATGAGGTCATCTATCCGGACAAGGATATAGCGGAGAAGTGGGCAGAGCGTTACAGTCTTGATAATATTTTTGATTATATTGATCTGCCGGGAGCATTTGGCATTTATGAGATGGCGCCGCTAAAGGAGTGGCTTGGAAAGAGCATCAGGGAATCCAATATCGCCGCAAAGTATAAAGTTTCCATCCTTGGCGTTAAAAAGGCGCATGATGAGCAGATGCGCGTGATGCCTTCGGCAGATTATGTCATAAAGGAGACAGACCATCTGATGATTATGGCTGCAAATGAAGTCGCAGAGAAGCTTTTAAAGCAGAACAAAAGGAACTTTGTGAAACAAAGATAAGCGGAGATAAGGATAAGATATGATATCAAGTACATCGAACAGTAAAGTTAAAAGGCTTGTGGCACTGAGTCAGAAAGCAAAACTTCGCAAAGATGAAGGTGTATTTATTGTGGAAGGAGCCAGAATGTTTCGTGAGGCGCCGCCACAGTGGATCAGAGAGGTCTATGTTTCTGAAACATTTTTAGCAAAATGTCAGAAAGAGCATGAGACAGACCTTATGGAAATTCTGAACAGGACAGGTTATGAAGTTTTGACGGATGAGGTATTTAAGAGAGTTTCTGATACGCAGACACCGCAGGGCGTGCTCTGCGTGTTGGCCATGCCACATTACGAGCTTGCGGATCAGCTCGATGTCTGGCTGTCTGATGAACAGAATGCACTGCTTCTGGTGATGCTCGAGAACCTGCAGGACCCGGGCAATCTTGGAACGATTCTTCGTGCAGGGGAGGGTGCCGGTGTCAATGGTATCATCATGACAAGACAGACAGCAGATCTCTTTAATCCAAAGGTCATCCGCTCCACCATGGGATCAATCTACAGAGTCCCGTTTTTTATCGTAGATGAGCTTGGAGAGACGATCGGACTGCTTCAGAAAAAGGGCGTGGCAGTCTACGCTGCGCATCTGGATGACAGTGTCGATTACGACACGCCGGACTATACGAAGCCGACGGCGTTCCTCATCGGAAATGAAGGAAACGGGCTAAAGCGTGAGACTGCCGACATGGCGACGCAGTACATCAAGATTCCGATGGCAGGACAGGTGGAATCGCTCAATGCCGCAGTGGCAACAACGATTCTCATGTACGAAGCATCAAGACAGAAACGTGTTAGGAGGAAATGATTATGAAAATAGGATTTATCGGACTTGGAAACATGGCAACAGCCATGATTGGCGGAATCATTGGTGTAGGACTTTACCAGCCTTCAGAGATTATTGGCTCATCAAAGACGAAAGCGACGGCAGAGCAGGCAGCGAAACGGTACGGGATTGTCACTGGCACGGATAATGTCGAGACGGCAAAGCAGGCAGACGTGATCGTTCTTGCTGTAAAGCCGATCTTTTTGCCGGAAGTGATTGCGCAGATCAAGGATGTTGTTGATGAGAGCAAGCTTGTGATCTCGATTGCGGCAGGCAAATCCATTGACTGGATCGAGCAGGAATTTGGGAAAAAACTGCGGCTTGTGCGCTGTATGCCAAACACACCGGCAATGGTCGGGGAAGGCTGTACCTGTATCTGCTTAAAGGACGACACAGTCAAGGCAGATGAGGAGCTTGTGCTTCAGATCATGAACAGCTTTGGCAAGGCAAACATCCTTCCGGAGCGTCTCATGGATGCCTTTATCGGAGTGGCAGGAAGTTCGCCGGCATATGTGTTTATGTTTATCGAGGCGATGGCAGATGCCGCAGTACAGGCAGGCATGCCCAGGAAGCAGGCGTATGAGTTTGCGGCACAGTCGGTACTTGGCAGTGCCAAGATGGTTCTTGAGACAGGAATGCACCCCGGAGAACTAAAAGACATGGTATGCTCACCGGGAGGAACGACGATTGAGGCCGTAAAGGTTTTGGAGGAAAAGGGATTCCGCGCAGCAGTGATCGATTCCATCGAAGCATGTGTGAACAAGTCTAGAAATATGTAAAAAAATTGTGCACAAATAATAGTGTGATGCTTGAAATGACAAATGCTATTTGTATAAATTGTGCAATGATTATAAAAAAGTAAGAGTTCGTGGGTTGACAATCCGCGAACTCTTTGTTATTATATGGAATTGTAATAGATGTTAACAAAAATGTAACATTTGTCGCAAAAACGTAAAAATAGTCATTTTTTTGTCACAAAAATGCGAAAAGAAATGGAGAAGAAAATGAAGACAAATTGTAAAAAGTGGAGATATCTGTTGTGTATCACAGCAGTAGCTACCGCATTTGCTTCTGTTCCGCTCAGAACCCAGGCAGCAGATTCCAAGGTGAAGATCGTGGACAACACAGGCAAAAAGCAGGAAACCACATCAGACAAGATGGATTCAGCATCAAAAGCAGGTAGACCGGTAACAACTGCCGGCGCGGCTGATTTATTGGACGCAGATATTTCCATGGAAACCGAAGAACTGATCGCGCTCGCAAAGAGCAAGACGATACCAGTGCAGGAAGAAAAGCAGGAATCAACCCTTGTAATGGCAAAAGTCAATGAGTATGTAAATGTCAGACTGGAGCCGGACCAGGATGCGGATAAGGTCGGCGTTCTTTACAAGGATTGCGGTGGAGACATTTTAGAGAAAAAAGGTGAATGGACAAAGATCAAATCCGGAGACGTCAGTGGATGGATCAAGAATGATTATCTTTACTTTGGAGAAGAGGCAGAGAAGATTGCAAAGGATGTAGGTATCCTTACCGCATATTCCAATACAGAGACATTAAGAGTCAGAAAAGAAGCAGACAAAGATTCGGCAGTACTTGGGCTTCTTGCCAATGGAGAGGCCGTAGAGGCAATCGCAGAGGAAGGCGACTGGGTATGTGTCAGCTACGAAGGCACTACGGGATATGTGTCAGCAGAGTATGTCAACGTTGAGTTTGATATTGACACGGCAGAATCCATGGCTTCCATCATTGCAAGAGAGGAAGCACAGAAGGCAAAGGAAGCGGCTGAGGCGGCGGCGGCAGCAGAGGCAGCTGCAAAGAGAAATGCCCAGAAACAGGCAGTTCTGGCAACGGCATCAGAAGTCGATATCCTGGCAGCGCTGATTCAGTGCGAGGCAGGCGGTGAGTCCTACGAGGGACAGCTGGCAGTTGGTTCTGTCGTTATGAACCGTGTCAGATGCGGTGGATATCCAAACAGCATTGCAGAGGTAATCTATGCTTCCGGACAGTTCGTGCCTGCATCAAAGGGACGTATGGAATCGTTGATTCTGAATGGCAACATTAAGGCATCCTGTGTACAGGCAGCCCAGGAGGTTATCGGTGGCAGATGCAATGTAGGGGATGCACTTCATTTCAGAAGAGCAGGAAACAGACAGGGAACTGTCATCGGAAATCATGTATTCTGGTAATTATTAAGTGGTAAATGGGGCGCAATTCGTTTTTAGCGGATTGCGCCTTTTTGGCGAATGTAGTAGAATAGAGATTATTATGGACTACGGAGGTATCAAAAATGAATTTAAAGGGACGCAGCTTTTTGACATTAAAAGATTTTACACCGGAGGAGATCGTATATCTCATCGATCTGGCAGCAGAATATAAGGATAAGAAAAAGAAAGGGATCCTGCATGACACCCTTCGCGGAAAAAATGTAGCACTGATCTTTGAGAAGACAAGCACACGTACACGCTGCTCTTTTGAAGTAGCAGCGCACGATTTAGGCATGGGAACGACGTATCTGGATCCGTCAGGATCACAGATTGGCAAGAAGGAGTCTATCGCAGATACCGCAAGAGTGCTCGGCAGAATGTTTGAGGGCATCGAGTACCGCGGCTTTGAGCAGACGATTGTTGAGGA
>JAFOYD010000074.1 GCA_017391545.1 Lachnospiraceae bacterium | reverse complement strand
AGGGCAGGAGCGGAGATGACGACCTTCGAGATGCGATTTATCGCGCTTCGGTGTAAGGACACCATCGCTCCTACAGGAACTATCGCACAGGGCGTGGGCGCCAGGCAGGTCAACTCCCTTGGCGAAGTCTATGAAAATAAATACGGTCTGACCACATCCCAGAGAGTATATGGCACAGTGAAGGAAAATCTGGAGGGCAGAGGACCATGTTACTTAAGGACAGAGGGAATCACACCGGAGCAGGACGAGTCACTGAAAAAGGCGTATCTGAACATGGCTCCGAGCCAGACATTAAAGTGGATCGAGGCAGGCAAAAATCCAAGTGAACAAAATGTTGAGATTGAAGGCACCGAGCCGTATATCGTCGGCGGGCATACAGCGAGCGGTTACTGGGTAGATACCAACAGACAGACGACGATCAAGGGGCTGTATGCAGCTGGTGATGTGGCAGGAGGATGCCCACAAAAGTACGTGACGGGTGCACTTGTCGAGGGTGAGATTGCAGCGCTGGATATGATCAGACAGATCGAAAATGACACAGATGTCATATTGCCAGATGAGGAAGCCGACAGACTTCTTGAGGAGAAGGCTTCGGAGTATGATGCAATTCTCAAGGAAAAGCAGACAGTCTTTACCACAGAGCAGCTTGAAGAAGCGATGCAAAAGGTCATGGACACGTATGCAGGAGGCATCGGTGCACACTATCAGTTCAATGAAAAACAGCTTTTGCTTGCTGATGAAAAAATACTGCAGCTCATGAAACTGAGCGAGAACTTAAATGCAGATGACTATCATGAGCTGATGTTCGTGTATGAGCTGCGTGAACGGCTGACAGTGTGCAGGACACTGATTGCCCATTTGAAAGCCAGGAAAGAGACGAGATGGCACAGCTTTGCCGAGAATCTCGATTATCCTGAAAAGAGTGATGAATGGCTCAAATATGTAAATACCGTTTATAAGGATGGTAAATACGAGGTCATATACAGAGAACTGGTAAAGAGAGGTGACATCTATGAGCATCGCAATTGATTCAAAAAAGTGTACAGGGTGCGGCAGGTGTGCAGCAGTCTGTCCCGGAAGTCTGATTAAAAAGGGCGATGATGGGAAGTGCTACGTGAAATATCCAAAGGACTGCTGGGGCTGTTCCTCCTGCATCAAGGAATGTAAGTTTGGTGCGATATCGCTGTATCTTGGCGCAGACATCGGTGGCATGGGAAGTCAGCTGTCTGTGACGACGGAGGGGGATCTTGTCCACTGGAACATTGAAAAGACGGATGGAACTGTCGAAACGATAGAGATCAACAGAAAAGAATCGAATAAATACTGATAATACGAAATAAAAGAAAGGCTAGGTAATTATTATGAGTGAATTATCACATCTTGACGAACTTGAAGCAGAGGCAATTTACATTATCCGCGAGGTGGCTGCGGAGTGCGAGAAGCCTGTCATGCTTTACTCCATAGGAAAGGACAGCTCCGTTATGCTTCATCTTGCCATGAAAGCATTCTATCCGGAGAAGCCCCCCTTTCCATTTCTGCATGTGAATACAACATGGAAATTCAAGGAAATGATTGAGTTTCGTGACAGGACAGCCGAAAAGCTTGGCATCGAGATGCTTGAATACATTAACGAAGATGGTGTGAAGCAGGGAATCAACCCGTTCGACCATGGCGCTGCATATACAGATATCATGAAGACACAGGCACTCAAGCAGGCATTGAACAAATATGGATTTACGGCAGCTTTTGGAGGTGGCAGACGTGATGAGGAGAAATCCCGTGCCAAGGAACGAATCTTTTCTTTTAGAAACGAAGCGCATGCATGGGACCCAAAGAATCAGAGACCTGAGATGTGGAAGCTGTACAATGCGAAGATCAACAAGGGTGAAAGTATCCGCGTGTTCCCGATATCGAACTGGACAGAAAAGGATATCTGGCAGTACATACAGAGAGAGCACATTGATATCGTACCGCTTTACTTTGCAGATGTCAGACCTGTCGTATACAGAGACGGAAATATCATCATGGTCGATGATGACCGATTCAAATTGCGTGAGGGAGAAAAGATTGAATACAAGAGTGTCCGTTTCAGAACACTCGGCTGCTATCCGCTGACCGGAGGCTGCGAGTCGACCGCCACGACACTTGATGAAATCATTGAAGAGACATTGAGTGCAGTGGAGTCAGAGCGCACCACCAGAGTGATTGACAATGAGGCAGCAGGCAGCATGGAGAGAAGAAAAAGGGAGGGCTATTTCTAAAATGAGCGGATTATTGAAATTTATTACTTGCGGAAGTGTTGATGATGGAAAGTCGACACTGATCGGACATATTTTATATGACTCAAAGCTTTTGTATGCAGATCAGGAAAAGGCACTGGAGCTTGACAGTAAAGTGGGAAGCAGAGGCGGAGCAATCGACTATTCCCTTTTGCTTGACGGACTGATGGCAGAGCGGGAGCAGGGCATCACGATCGACGTGGCATATCGCTACTTTACGACTGATCACAGAAGCTTCATCGTGGCGGACACACCGGGACATGAGGAGTACACCAGAAATATGGCAGTGGGTGCTTCGTTCGCAGACCTTGCGATCATCCTTGTCGATACCAAACAGGGTGTGCTGGTGCAGACAAGACGCCATGCGCGCATCTGCTCGCTGATGGGTATCCGTTATTTCGTATTTGCAGTGAACAAGATGGATCTGGTCGGCTATGATGAAAAGCGCTTTAACGAAATCAGGGCACAGATTGATGAGCTTTCAGGAGAGCTTGGACTTCCTAACGTCAAGATTATTCCGGTGTCAGCGACCGAAGGCGACAACGTGACAAAAAAATCAGAGAACATCAAATGGTATGATGGAGAGGCACTGCTGACTTATCTGGAGAATGTAGACATTTCCACAGACCATAATGAGGAAGGCTTCTATATGCCAGTACAGCGTGTATGCCGTCCTGACCATACCTTCCGAGGCTTCCAGGGACAGATTGAGTCTGGTGAGGTTGCAGTAGGTGACACGATTGTCACATTGCCGAGCAACGAGAAAGCAAAGGTAAAAAGTATTCTGATCGGGGATAAGGAAGCCCAACAGGCAAAAATCGGACAGCCTGTCACCATTCAGCTGGACAAAGAAGTCGATGTGTCAAGAGGATGCGTGCTTGCAAAGGACAACAAGCTTCCAATCAGCAAGTCCTTTACTGCAACACTTTTGTGGATGGATGACAATGAGCTGACAGAAGGCAAGGACTATCTGATCAAGCTTGGAACCAGACAGATACCGGCTATCTTAAAGAACATCCAATATAAGATTGATGTCAATACCGGTGAATTTATTCCGGCGGATAAGCTTGTGAAAAATGAAATCGCAGTCTGCGATATCGTTCTGCAGGAAAAAATTGTGCTTGATGAGTTCAAGAAGCACAAGACGCTCGGTGAGCTGATTCTCATTGACAGAGTGACGAACATGACTTCTGCCTGCGGTGTGGTGGAAAGTGCTTCTGTTGATGAGAGCAAGGATTTGAAGTGTGCATTTGTGTATGGAAATCTCAAGGCAAAGGGCGATATCTTTGAGGAATACTTCTACAATATCGAGAGTATGACCGTCACCAAGACAAAGCCGACAGGAAAGACCTACACTATTGGTAATGAGATTCCTGTGGAGGGCGTAAGCTATCACTATCCGGACAGCTTTGACGTAATCGTGTTGCGCGACCGTGTGGCAGTGGAGATCCGCGACCGGAAGATCACAGCAATCAAACCGCTAAAAGATTATGAATACACCGGCGTACCTGTGATCAACGGCAGAGGATTTGAATTGAAAATCGCAGACAAACAGCAGGCAGAAGCCTTTCTTAAGGAGCTGGATGCATTAGATGGCGAACTGACTAGTGCATTCTTTAATAAGTGGGCGAAATTCGAGACCTACAGAAGTATTGTGTTCCAGGATTTATAAAAAAAATAGATAAAACCTATTGACATACTAGGAATATAGGAGTATATTATAACCTATACAAAACCTATATACCAAGTAGGAATAGAGGATAAATAGCATGAAATTCAATACAGCACTTTTACATGCGGGTGTGAATAAGGACGAGACGAACGGAGCGACACATACACCGATTTATCAGTCAAGTGCTTTTCACCACGCATCAGCCGGGGAATTGGCAAAGATATTTGACAATAAAGCAAGAGGCTTTTCTTACACCAGAGTGGGTAATCCTACCGTGGAGGCGTTTGAGGCAAGGATTACAAAGCTTGAAGGTGGCGTGGCAAGCATTGCCTGTGCGTCAGGCATGGCAGCGCTTACCAATGCATTCCTGAATATTTTAAGGGCAGGTGATGAGATTCTTTCAAGCGCCAGCCTTTATGGAGGAAGCATTGATTTATTCAGAGACTTTGAGGCGTTTGGCATCACGACAAGATATGTGCATGGAAATGATTTCGAGGAAATTGAAAATGCGATCAATGACAGGACAAGAGCGATTTTTGCTGAGACGATTGGCAATCCGAAACTGGATGTCACGGACATTAAGGCACTCGCAGAGCTTGCACATCGTCATGGGCTGCCGCTCATCATTGACAATACGGTGGCGACGGCATTTCTAGTCAGACCGATCGAGCTTGGGGCAGATATCGTAGTCAACTCTTCATCAAAGTATATCAATGGTAGCAGCAACGCCATAAGTGGTGTGCTGACGGACAGCGGCAGATTCAAGTGGGATCCGGAGCGGTATCCACAGCTTGCACCATATAAAAAGTTTGGACCATATGCGTATACTGCAAAGCTCAGAAATGGCTTTTTCAGAAATACCGGAGCCTGTCTGGCACCGCAGAATGCATTTCTGAATATGTTAGGGCTTGAGACACTCGGACTGCGTATGCAGCGGCAGTGTGAAAATGCCATGGCACTTGCAACATGGATTGATGAAAATTATCCGGGGATTGATGTCAATTATCTGGGGTTAGCATCAAGCCCGTGGCATGAGCTTGCAGTCAGACAGTTAGACAATTATTTCGGGGCAATCCTGACGATCAGAGTTGGCAGCAGAGAGGCAGCTTTTCGGGTGATCGATGAATTGAAGCTTCCATATAAGCTTTCCAATATCGGTGATACCAAGACACTTGTCATACATCCTGCATCGACGATCGCACTTCACAATACGCCCGAGGAGCTGGAGGAAGCAGGCGTGTTTGATGATCTGATTCGGATCAGCGTGGGAATCGAGGACATTGAGGATATCATTGAAGATTTTAAGAATGCATTCTTATCATTAGAATAAAACAGGAGGATAAAGCAATGGCAGACATTGATTATGCATCCCTGAAAAAGGGAGGCTTCATGAGGCAGAAGCAGAAGGGTTATTTTTCATTACGATTACAGGTAGTAGGAGGCAATCTGACTGCTGAGAATATCAAGACCGTTTCTGAGGTCGCTGAGAAGTATGGCAAGGGCTATGTACATATGACTTCAAGACAGGGAATTGAGATTCCGTTTATCAAGTTCGATGATATAGAGGAAGTAAAGGCTGAGCTTGCTAAGGGCGGTGTGAAGCCTGGTGTCTGCGGACCGCGTGTCAGAACGGTGACAGCCTGCCAGGGTTCCGAAGTCTGTCCGAGCGGCTGTATTGATACTTACGCACTGGCAAAGGAGCTTGATGAACATTATTTTGGACGCGAGCTTCCGCATAAATTCAAGTTTGGTGTCACAGGTTGCCAGAATAATTGCTTAAAGGCAGAGGAAAATGACCTTGGCATTAAGGGCGGTATGGTCGTCAAGTGTAATCAGGATGCCTGCATTAAGTGCGGTGTCTGCGTCAAGGCTTGTCGTGAGGGGGCGATCTCTCTTACAGATGATGGAATCGTGCTTGACGCTGCAAAATGTAACAACTGTGGCCGCTGTGTGAAGGCGTGTCCGACCGACGCATGGGAAGGCGAAAGCGGTTATATCGTTTCCTTCGGAGGACTGTTTGGAAACAAGATTTATAGGGGAGAAAATCTGCTCCCGATCATCAAGGACAAAGAGACACTTTTCAGAGTATCAGATGCAGCGATTAAGTTCTTTGAGGATCATGCAAATCCGGGAGAACGCTTCAGACTGACACTTCAGAGAGTGGGCGAGGAAGAATTCAGAAAAGTAATACAGGAGGCGTACAATGGCTGATATAAAAGATGCAGGAATACAATACGATGATTTTGTGGATATCACGGACAAGGTTTGCCCGCTTACATTTGTAAAGGCAAAGGTTTCCATTGATGAGCTTGATGACGGGCAGGTGCTTGCTATTCGCATGAATGACGGCGAGCCGGTACAGAATGTGCCAAGAAGTCTCAAGGAGGAAGGACACAAGGTACTGAAGCTTTTTGATAATGAGGATGGAACCTATACACTTTTTGTGAAAAAGGTTGAGGATGAGTAGGAGGTGTACAGATGGCTGCAAGAATTTCAAAAGCAGATTTTGAGGAAAAGGTATTAAAGGCTGACAAGCCTGTGCTTGTTGATTTCTACTCAGACTCCTGTATTCCCTGTAAGCAGCTTGCTCCGATCCTTGGTGACATTGAGGATGAGAATGAGGGAAAGCTGTCTGTATATAAGGTAAACGTAAATTATGATGCAGAGCTGGCGCAGGAATACAGCGTTATGAGTTCACCGACGCTCATTCTCTTTAAGGATGGAGAGAAGGCAGGCACGAAGCGTGGACTTGTCAAAAAACAGGAATTGACAGAGTGGCTGGAAGATACGATATAATAAAATAGGAGGATATTATTATGTTTATAACGGTAGCAGGAGAGAAAAAGGAATACAAGGACGGATTGACACTGCCGGAACTGATCGAGCTTGAGAAGGTTGAGACACCGGAGTATGTGACGGTTTCCTTAAATGATGAGTTCGTTGATGGCGACAAGAAGGCAGAGATTGTATTAAAAGATGGAGATAATGTTGAATTTTTATACTT
>JAFOYD010000073.1 GCA_017391545.1 Lachnospiraceae bacterium | reverse complement strand
TATACGAAGATCTTACCATCACCGATATGTCCGGTGTAGAGAACTTTCTTTGCTGTCTCAATAACATTCTCTACAGGGATATTTGCGACAACGACCTCGACCTTAACCTTCGGAAGCAATGTCGCATCGACCTCAGCACCACGATACTTCTCGCCTGCACCCTTCTGGATACCACAACCCATTACCTGAGTAACGGTCATACCGGTTACACCGATATCGTTCATAGCCTTACGCAGCACATCGTATCTTGAAAGCTTTGCAATGATAACGACCTTGTAAATTCCTGTTGCCGCATCAAGTGGAGCCTTTGCAACCTTGACAGCCGCATTCTTCTGAGCCTCAGAAGCCTCATCATAGTTGTCTGTACCAAGCTGTGTATTTTCATTCTCCTCCATGATCATTGTGTTAGAAATATCCATCATAGAGAAGCCTGCATATGCTGAAGGAAGACCATGCTCTTTAATATCAAGTCCAACGATTTCCTCTTCCTCTGAAACACGAAGTCCAAAGATTGCCTTAATCGCAAAGAATGTGATTGTAATCGTCACTGCCGTCCATGCGATGACAGCAAACATACCGAGTAACTGAATACCTAATAACTGGAATCCACCGCCGTAGAAAAGACCAACAAGTGTATCATTTCCAGGAGCAGAAGTTGTAGCAAATAAACCAACTGCTACTGTACCCCAGATACCGTTTAAGCAGTGAACTGCTACTGCACCAACAGGGTCATCAATGTGAAGCTTATAGTCAAGGAACCAAACACCAAATACGACCAAAACACCAGCTACTGCACCAATAATGATTGCACCGAACGCATCTGTCACATCACAGGGAGCTGTGATTGCTACAAGACCTGCAAGGGATGCATTCAAGCACATTGAAATATCAGGTTTGCCATATCTAATCCATGTGAAGATCATACATACAACAGTTGCGATTGCAGGTGCGATTGTAGTTGTTACGAATACAGAACCAAGCTGCTCTACAGATGTACATGCAGCACCGTTGAATCCATACCAGCCAAGCCAGAGGATGAATACACCGAGCGCACCGATTGTCAGGTTGTGTCCAGGGAATGCATTGACCTTTGTAATGTTGCCCTGCTTATCTTTTGTGAACTTACCAATACGAGGTCCAAGAATCTTGGCACCGATCAAAGCGGAAATACCACCTACCATGTGGATTGCACAGGAACCAGCAAAATCATGGAATCCCATCTGGGCAAGCCAGCCGCCGCCCCAGATCCAGTGTGCCTCGATCGGATAGATCAGACCTGAGATGATACCTGAGTATACACAGTAAGAAAGGAACTTTGTTCTCTCTGCCATCGCACCAGATACGATTGTAGCTGTTGTAGCGCAGAATACTAAGTTAAATACGAAATTCGACCAGTCAAAATCTGCATAGCTTGTGAAGATATCAAATCCAGGTTTTCCGATCAATCCAAGTAAATCCTCACCAAGCAATAAGCTGAAACCAATCAAAATAAATGTACATGTACCGATACAGAAATCCATCAGGTTTTTCATGATGATATTACCTGTATTCTTTGCTCTGGTAAAGCCTGCCTCCACCATCGCGAAACCAGCCTGCATCCAGAATACCAGTGCAGCACCGATTAAGAACCATACGCCAAAGACTTCTCCGCTTACAGCGCTCATAATTTCTTCTGTCATAATAATTGTCCTCCATTTCAGATTTTAATATCATTCGGACAGGTTTGCCGGCTTTGCCCTACTGATGCGCCGAATACGATCAGCTTTGACTGCTCCTACTCAAAACGCAAAAAAGGTACTACGAGAGTTCCCTCTCATAGCACCTTCGCTTCATGTGACATATATTACCACCACATTTTGTCGTTGTCAAACGTTTTTTAATATTTTTTTAGGATTATTTTATTATCCTGTCCATTTTTTCCGTCAAATTGTTCGCTTGTGCAATATATTATCTTTTATATGCAATATATGCATCTATTTTTCTGACGTTTTACTGCACTTTTTGTTCACTATGCACGTAAATGTACTTCACAAACTCCTTTTCAACCATCACTTGGTCGAAATTCATCTCATCTCGCCTCTCAATTCCGTTTGCAGTAAAGCCAAGCCGCTCACACAATCTGGCAGAAGCTGTATTATCCTTATTCACAAATGCACAGTATCGATCGATTCCAAGTTCTTCGATTCCATATTTCAGGATTGCACTGCAGGCCTCGTATGCATATCCTTTATGCTGGTAATCCACGCCGAGCATAAAGCCAATCTCCAGCCCATCAAAGCCCTCCTTGCTCTCAAGCCCTGCCCTGCCGATGACTCTGCCACTTTCCTTTTCCTCGATGATCCACATACCATACCCGTAAAATCCATATACATTTCGGATATACTCCTTTGTATATTCCAGCTCCTGCGCAGGATCAGGAAAAAGAGGCTCCATATATCTTGTAACGCTTTCGTCATCATAGAGCTGGTACAGTCTTGGCACGTCATCCACCGTAATTTCCCTGATTCGAAGTCTTGGTGTCTCTGTGATCTGCCATGGCATTCCCATAAAACGCCTGTAGATGCGGTCAAGATATCCTTCATCTGCATCACTTCTTTTTTCCACGCAGTATGCACCACTTGGGAATGTTTGCTCTTTAATGTGCTCATCCAGACAGACAACATACGGGATGTGATTGGCTGCAAAATATGCTGCTTCGTCTGGCTTATTCGTGATTCTGACATCCTGTGCATGATTTTTGCTGAACGTAACATCATGCCGGAGCGGCCCGTTTCCTTTCCCGAGGTTCAGTTCTGCGCGAAGCGCTGCCGTGATATAATCCTTTGCATACTGTACAGCCTCTGCGATGCAGAAGCCCTTCGCCAGATTGGAAGCGATAGCACTTGACAGGGTACAGCCCGTCCCATGCGTATTGGAATTGTCGATACGTGCTGCCTTGTACCATCGATACTCGCCATACTGGTAAAGTAAGTCATCTGCCGCTCCCTTGCTATGCCCTCCCTTGCAAAGCACAGCACAATTGTAGCTCCTGCTGATTTTCTCTGCTGCGGTTATCATATCCTGTGATGTATTGATTGGCATTCCCGCCAACATCTCTGCCTCCGGGATATTGGGTGTCAAAAGATCCGCCAGTGGAAACAGCTTCTCTGTCAGAGCTGTCATAGCACTGTCCTCCAACAGCCTGGTACCGCTTGTTGAAATCATCACCGGATCAATCACGATATGAACTGCATGATACTGTGTAAGCTTTGTAGCGATCACGTCAATCAGCGCTTCTGACGATACCATGCCGATTTTGACTGCATCGGGAAAAATATCAGCAAATACGGCATCAAGCTGACTGGCTAAAAATGCCGGCAGTGTCTCAAGGATTCCTGTGACACCCAGCGTATTCTGGGCGGTCAGTGCCGTAATCGCACTCATCGCATAGACTCCATTGCAGGTCATCGTCTTGATGTCTGCCTGTACACCGGCTCCTCCGCTTGAATCACTGCCGGCAATTGTCAGTGCTGTTCTCATCCAAAAACTCCATTTCCTTTATATATTCTGCGGGATGATCACAGATCATCAGCCCGCTCATAATGCAGCCGCCCTTCGCACCGGCTTCCTTCACCAGCCTGATATTTTCACTGTTGATCCCACCAATGGCATACACGGGTATGCGCACACTTTTACAGACTTCCCGCAAAAAAAACAGTCCTCTCGGCTCCAGTCCTTTCTTGCAATCCGTGGCAAAAATATGCCCTGCCACAAGATAGGTACAGCCAAGCGCCTCTGCCTCCATGGCTTCGCTTACAGAATGGCAGGATGCCCCAAGCATCTGAAATGCTTTTCGCTCCTGGCTGGTCATTTCCCGCAGAACCGGAAGCGGTACATGGAGCGCAGATGCTTTGAGCTTTTCTGCCACTTTTTTATGGTAATGCAGGATACATGGAACCTGCAGTCGCTCACAGATCGTCATGACCTGACTTGCCAGCGCACGGTATTCCTCCTCTGTCAGATCTTTTTCCCGGAGAATGATTGCCGCCGGCTTGCTGCCTGCAATCACTTCAATACGGCCTAGAAAGTCTCCTCTGCACAGGGTGCGGTTCGTCACACAGATTACGTCAGACATACAGATAATCGTTCAGCACCGGCTGCAGTCCTTCGCTCTGGATATCATGATACATCGTCTCGAAACTCCTGCTATCATTGATTTCAAACTGCTCATCACCCTCGGCGCTGTCGCTCTCCTTTCCTGTGTACTTGCTCTCATGGTCCCCGATTCCTGTCGATACGCCGGCGGATACCTTTGTGGCTGCAATCTTGACGATACCGTTTCGAAACTCGGCACTCTCCCGCGACGAAACCGTAATCCCTGCAAACGGCAGAAAGATACGGTATGCGCAGATGATCTGGCAAAGCTGCTTTTCATGCACATCGAGCGGATTGATCTTATCGTTATTGACAATCGGTCGAAGACGCGGGCAGGAAAGCGAGATCTCTGCCTGTGGATATTTGCGCTGTAAAAAGTATGCATGGAGCGCTGTCGCAAGTGCATCCTTTCTAAAGTCAGATAAGCCTAAAAGCGCTGAAAATGCCACTCCTCTCATGCCACCCATGAGCGCCCTTTCCTGTGCCTCAAAGCGATACGGCCACACACGCTTATGTCCTGCCAGATGAAGTGTCTCATATTTGTCAGGATCATACGTCTCCTGAAAAACAGTCACATAATCAGCTCCACATTCATGAAGATATCTGTATTCATCGGTATTGACAGGGTAAATCTCTAATCCCACCATACGGAAATATTTTCTGGCAAGCTTACATGCCTCGCCGATGTACTTCACATCACTCATGCCACGGCTCTCGCCTGTAAGAATCAAAATCTCCTCCATGCCGGAGTCGGCAATGATCTGCATCTCATGCTCGATCTGCTCCGGTGTCAGACGCATTCTGTTGATGTGATTGTAGCAGTTAAAGCCACAGTATACACAGTAGTTCTCGCAATAGTTGGCTATGTAGAGCGGTGTGAACAGATAAACCGTATTTCCAAAATGCTTTCTCGTCTCGGTACGTGCCTTCTGTGCCATCTGCTCTAAGAATGGTTCTGCTGCAGGTGACAACAATGCCTTCAGATCCTCGATGCTGCACTGCTCATGTTCCAGTGCTGCTCTCACATCCCTTGCTGTATATTTATCATAATCATAAGCTTCGACCTGCGCCATGACTCGTTCACGCACATCGGACTTGATCTGCTCCATCCCGGACATATATTCCATATGATTCGTCCTTGATGATGGATCTGACTCAAGCTGATGCTTTCTCTCAAGCGCTTTTTCTGATAGATACTCTGAATCCACAAAAAACTGATTTTCCATATCCGCCTCCGTGTTAATCTCTCAAAAATCCTGTCAGCGGGTCAGATGCGGATGCGCCTCGCTCCAGCACACGTCCAAGGCCGGAAAGGTATGCCTTACGTCCTGCCTCAATTGCCTGCCGGAAAGCAGATGCCATCATCGGAAGGTCACCTGCTGTCGCAAGCGCTGTGTTTGCCATGATTGCCGCAGCGCCCATTTCCATCGCCTCACAAGCCTGTGACGGGCGTCCGATGCCTGCATCTACGATAATAGGAAGCTCAATTTCATTAATTAAGATCTGTATAAAGTCTTTTGTCGCAAGTCCCTTATTAGAACCGATCGGTGCCGCCAGCGGCATCACTGCTGCTGCTCCTGCGTTTACGAGGTCTCTTGCCACATTCAAATCCGGATACATATAGGGCATGACTACAAACCCTTCCTTTGCAAGGATTTCTGTCGCTTTGATCGTCTCGCTGTTGTCAGGAAGCAGATATTTGCTGTCACGCATGATCTCAACCTTTACAAAATCTCCACATCCAAGCTCTCTGGCAAGCCTTGCAATGCGCACTGCCTCCTTTGCATCTCTTGCACCTGATGTATTGGGCAGTAGTGTGACATGCTTTGGAATATAGTCAATAATATTTTCCTCTGCCTTAGTGTTTGCGCGTCTGACTGCAAGCGTGATGATTTCAGCCCCTGCATCCTTTACTGCCGCCTCGATGAGATTCATGGAATACTTTCCCGAACCTAAGATAAATCTTGAATGAAATTCATGTCCTCCAATTACAAGTACATCATTCTCCAGTGTCTTATCCATGTTAATGCTACTTCCTTTCAGCTTTATCTTCCACCGCCCATGAAGGTCACGATCTCGATCACGTCCCCCTCTGAAAGCTTTGTACTGTCATATTCATTTTTCGGAACGATTTCCTCATTTCGTTCCACGACCACGACTCTTGGGTCATATTCTGCCTTTTCAAGATACGCTGTGATCGTCATTCCCACAGCATCGACGCTGTTTCCGTTGATTGTTACCATGCATTTCCACCTTTCTTAAACTGTAACTATGAGGGTACTGAATAATTACCTTAAACCACATAATCTAGTATCCATGTCTTACTCGCTACATGAAATCGTGTGCACAAAAAAGGAGCCTGCCCACTCAGAGCAACCTCCCAATCTATGCAGTATATACCAAAATCAATACTACCTTATTTTCAGTCATCCCTACGTTGGCATTATCCAAATCAGGTTATGGGTCAAAGGTCATACCTTCCTCTCAGCCTGTAACACAAGCTCCCCTGCTATCAATATTTACATGTATTGTAACGCATTTATCTGAGAAATGCAAGTATTGCAAACGGACGAAAACGGCTCGAGTCGGCTTCCATGCCTCCATCTCGCCTAAATTTGCATGCATGCCCCACTTCAATCCAATATCTTGTAAGAATATGCTCGCGACAGGGTATGGCGACAATAAAGCATTCTCCTATACCCCAGTTTTCACATTTTTATCGTATTTGATTGCCTTGTGCGGGGTATAGTGACAAAAAATCATCCACCTATACTGCCGTGCCCCATTATCATTCCTGCCATTTTAAAATCATTTAT
>JAFOYD010000072.1 GCA_017391545.1 Lachnospiraceae bacterium | reverse complement strand
TAGCAATAATTCGCATCATTTTCCCCTTTCTATGTTCGCTGTGTAATTTTGCAGATCTGCTGAATAGATACAAAATTTCTTATTATTTTATCACATCAAGTTCAGATATTCTATCATTATGAGAATTTTTTCAATTTTATAGTGAAATTTCACTCCGAATGTATTATAGTAATTATTGAGAGAATATATCAATAAAACTTTTGTTAGTTATATATAACACAAAGGAGACGACACTATGACGCTGAAAGAATTGCCGATTGGAAAAGAGGCTACGGTCATATCGGTAGGCGGAGAGGGAGCACTCAGACAGCACTTTCTGGATATGGGAGTGATACCGGGAGCGGAGGTCACGATGATCAAATATGCCCCAATGGGCGACCCCGTCGAACTTATGATACAAGGTTATGAACTGACACTCAGACTGGCAGATGCCGAAAAAATTGAGATTGGAAATGTACATGAGATAAATGTGCAGGATACAGATGCCACACTACATAACGGCCCAAAGAAAAAGACGAGCCACCCCGGACTTGGAGAAGGTGGCAAATATCATGTAAAGGCAGATGAGAATCCACTTCCGGAGGGAGAGCTCCTTACCTTTGCACTGGCAGGAAACCAAAACTGTGGAAAGACCACGCTCTTTAATCAGCTTACAGGCTCCAATCAGCATGTGGGCAATTTCCCCGGTGTGACCGTTGACAGGAAGGACGGAAGCATTAAGGGAAAGCAGGACACATTGGTGACGGATCTTCCGGGTATCTATTCCCTGTCACCTTACACCTGCGAGGAGCTGGTGACCAGACAGTTTGTGCTCGATGAGCATCCAAAGGGCATCATCAACATTGTTGATGCCACGAATATCGAGCGTAATCTCTATCTTACCATGCAGCTTCTGGAGCTGAATATGCCGATGGTGCTTGCACTAAATATGATGGATGAGGTCAGGGAAAACGGCGGCTCTATCAGGGTAAATGACCTCGAGGAATTGCTCGGAATCCCTGTCGTGCCGATATCGGCAGCAAAAAACGAAGGTATCGACGAGCTTGTCGACCATGCGCTTCATGTCGCAAAATATCAGGAAAGACCGGGAAGACAGGATTTTTGTGATGCGGATGTGCATGGGGGTGCAGTGCACAGGTGTCTTCATGGAATCATGCATCTGATCGAGGACCATGCCAGGGAGGCAGGCATACCACTTCGTTTTGCGGCTTCAAAGCTTGCGGAGGGAGACAGCCGCATCATGGAAAGACTGAAGCTCGATACAAACGAGCAGGAGGCGGTTGAACATATCATACAGCAGATGGAGAAGGAGCGTGGACTGGACAGGGCAGCGGCGATTGCGGATATGCGCTTTTCCTTCATACGAAAAGTATGCAGCAGGACTGTTGTAAAGCCAAGAGAGAGCAAGGAGCATGCACGAAGTGCTAAAATTGATAAAATCCTTACGGGAAAATACACTGCGATTCCTGCATTTATTGTGATCATGGCAATGATATTTTGGCTGACATTTAATGTCATCGGTGCCTGGCTGTCAGGCCTTTTGGAAATGCTGATCGCTAATCTGACGGATCTGGTGGCTATGGCAATGGCACAGGGCGGCGTCAATGAAGTGCTGCAGTCGCTTGTGCTGGATGGCATCTGTAACGGCGTGGGAAGCGTGTTAAGCTTCCTGCCGACGATTGTGACATTATTCCTGTTCCTTTCCTTACTGGAAGACAGCGGATATATGGCGCGCGTGGCATTTGTGATGGATAAGCTCCTTCGAAAAATCGGTCTTTCAGGCCGAAGCATCGTTCCTATGCTGATTGGTTTTGGTTGTACCGTGCCAGGCGTCATGGCAAGCAGGACATTGCCTTCTGAGCGTGACAGAAAGCTAACCATTATGCTCACACCGTTTATGAGCTGTTCTGCGAAACTCCCAATTTACGCTTTCTTTACAGCAGTATTTTTCCCGAAAAATGGTGCCATTGTCATGGTAGGACTCTACTTTCTGGGAATCTTTACAGGCATTCTGGCGGCACTCTTTGTGCGCAGATTTAAGTTTAAGGGCGAGGCAGTGCCATTTGTCATGGAACTTCCAAATTACAGGATGCCCGGCATCAGAAATGTGTCGCAGCTTTTGTGGGAGAAAGCAAAGGATTTTCTGCAAAGAGCATTTACTGTGATCTTTCTGGCGTCAATGGCAATATGGTTCTTGCAGACCTTCGACACCAGACTGAACGTGGTGACAGACTCGCAGAACAGCATCCTGGCCATGGTAGCAGGCGTTATAGCACCTGTATTGACACCGCTGGGATTTGGCGACTGGAGAATCTCCACAGCGCTGATTACAGGTTTCATGGCAAAGGAGAGTGTTGTGTCTACGATTTCAGTCCTGTTTGGAGATACTGCAAATCTTTTAGCAGCGATCACACCGCTTGCGGCTGCGAGTCTGCTGGTGTTCTGCCTGTTGTATACGCCCTGTGTGGCTGCCATCGCTTCGGTACGAAGAGAACTTGGCACAAAAGCTGCGCTGGTCATGGTATTTGGACAGTGTGCCATTGCATGGTTGTGTGCATTTGCAATTAGATTGATTGGTATGTGTTTGGGTATGGGATAAAAAAATCGGATGCTAACGCATCCGACTTTTTTTATCCCATTATTACTTCAACAGCTACATCTGTCTTTCCTGCTTCAAAAGGAATCACACATCCGTCGACCTTTACACCGTCAACAGTCATAGATGCAACGCCCTTCTGAACATTGTTTGGATTCTTGACATTGATATGATATACCACGTCTCTGAAACGTCTCGTGATCTGGAAATCACCAAAGCCTGTCGGTACACAAGGATTAATGCTAAGTCCCTTATGGGTAGGATAGACACCAAGAATGTACTGTGAAATATTGGTGAATGTCCATGCAGCAGTACCGGTCAGCCAGCTGTTCTTGGCTTCACCGTGATACTTGGCATCACGTCCTGCAACCATCTGTGAATAAAAATATGGTTCCGTTCTGTGGATTTCACTGATTTCTTCAACATATGCAGGACAAGTCTTCTGATAAATCTCAAACGCCCTGTCACCGCGGCCAATGACAGTCTCTGCGATGGATACCCAGGGGTTGTTGTGGCAGAAGATACCTGCATTCTCTTTGTATCCGGGTGGATAAGAAGAGATTTCACCAAGCTCGAGATGATACTTTGTATAAGCAGGCTGTAAGATCATAACACCATACTTTGTATCAAGTCTTTCTTTTACGGAATTAAGTGCTTTTTCAGCAAGCCCTTCCTTGACACCGATGCCTGCGAGAACGCAGAAGCCCTGTGGCTCGATGTAAATCTGACCTTCCTCACATTCCTTAGAACCGACCTTGTGGCTGTAGGCATCGTATGCGCGAACGAACCATTCACCGTCCCAACCGTCTTTGAGTACAGCGTCATACATTGTGGCGACCTCTGCTCTTGCACGCTGTGCTTCTGCATCATCGCCAAGCAATTCGGCAAGCTGTGCATATTCCTCGCCATATTTTACGAACATGCCGGCGATAAATACGGACTCGGCAACAGGTCCCTCACTTGGACCGAAGGTCTGGAAGGATTCGCCCGGATGCTCAGAGAAGCAGTTGAGGTTCAGACAGTCATTCCAGTCAGCACGTCCGATCAGTGGCAGATTGTGTGGTCCCTTGTGGTTTACGATATAGTCGAAGGAGCGTTTCAGATACTCCATCAGTGTCGTTGCCACGCTCATATCATTGTCGTAAGGCACCATCTCTTTCAGGATACTAAGGTCTCCTGTCTCGCGGACATAAGCACTCGTACCTGCAATCAGCCATAACGGGTCATCGTTAAAGCCGCTTCCGATATCGGAATTTCCCTTCTTTGTAAGAGGCTGGTACTGATGATAAGCGCTGCCGTCCTGGAACTGTGTGGAAGCGATGTCGATGATACGCTCTCTGGCTCTGTCAGGAATCAGATGCACGAAGCCAAGCAGATCCTGGCAGGAATCGCGGAATCCCATGCCGCGGCCGATGCCCGATTCATAGTAGGAAGCAGAACGGCTCTAACTATCAGAAATGAGAGAGGTGAAAAGGAGTATGCTTAAGACGATTAAACCCAAGGGATGGGTAGTAGCTTTATACCTTTTGGTTCCGGTGACACTGTTTGTATTTACGGTATTTATGCCATTGATCACAGCATTTGTATATAGCTTCTTTGAGTGGAAAGGAGGTCCCAACAAGACCTTCATTGGACTTGACAACTATATGACTCTGATTCAGGACAAAACGTTCTGGGAGTCATTTGGACACAATATATATTTGGTAGTTGCATGTATTATCGGTCAGGTTGGAATTGCATTTGTGTTGGTACTTATGATCAATTCAAAGCTTGTCAAATTTAAGGGAATCCATCGTACCTTTGGATTTTTTCCAAGTACGATTGCAGCCGTATGTATCGGTCTTATATGGAACATGATCTATCATTATCAGTATGGTATCATCAACTGGTTCCTCAAACTGATTGGCAGACCTGATCTGTGTAAGGTGTGGCTGAACGAGCCGAACCTGGTAATGCTTCTGGTAAGTATCCCGTTGATCTGGCAGTACATAGGATACTATATGGTTATCATCATGTCCGCCATAGCTTCCATAGACACAGAGATTTTCGAAAGTGCGGAAATCGATGGTGCGAACGGCTTCCAGAGAGCGATCTATATCGTGCTTCCGCTGATTAAAAATACAATGATTGTCTGCCTGACACTTTGTATTGCAGGTAATATGAAAGCATTTGATAACATTTATGTCATGACAGCCGGAGGTCCGGGTACATCATCAATGGTTATGGCAATGTACGGATATCAGATTTCTTTCAATCAGTCTAATATGGGATACGGAAGCTGCATTTCAGTAGGTATTTTTGTACTTTCACTGCTTGTAATTGGTGGCTCCCAGAGACTGCTCAACCACTTTACAAAAGAGAAAGATTGATGAGAGGGGGAAAATCAAATGGCAAACAACAGTCAGGATATCAAAACGCATAAGGTGAAAGATGTCATACTTGGTATATTTCTCAATCTTGTGTTAATTCTATTTTCGATTACCTGTATTTTCCCACTCGTGTGGATGATCTATTCATCACTGAAGGAAAAGAGGGCTTTTAATGCAGATATCATAGGACTTCCCAAGAATCCTACACTGGTAAACTATATCAGAATATTGACAAACTCTGACTATCATCTGGGCGAATCTATGATGAATAGTGTGAGGACGACAGTGCTCTCTGTATTTTTAATCGTTCTGTGCGGTTTTATTGTAGGCTATATTCTTGCAAGAGTTAAGTTCAAGGGGAACAGAGCTCTATATGGAATGTTCCTGATGGGTATGTTAATCCCGATTCATTCGTTACTTGTACCTATTTATGTGGTATTTAATAAAGTTGGTATCTCAAACAAATGGTTTACCCTTCTGTTCCCGTATGTGGCTTTTGGATTGCCACTAGCGATTTTCCTTGTGGAAGGCTTCGTGAAGGGAATACCGGTAGCACTTGAGGAAGCGGCGGCGATTGACGGCAGCAGCTTCTCACGAACACTTTGGAGCATCATTCTTCCAATCTGCCGTCCGATTCTTGTCACAATCGGTATTATTTCGACCTTTGGTAACTGGAATGAATTCTCATTTGCATTGGTTCTGATCAAAGACCAGGCATTACAGACAGTACCTTTGGCACTGACGCAGTTCAAGGGACAATTCGCATCGGATTATCCGAAACAGATGGCAGCCATGCTCATCACCATGTCACCGATTGTGATCCTTTACTTTGTATTTAGTAAAGAGATCATTAAGGGAATGGTAGCAGGCGCAGTAAAAGGCTGATATCAGATCACAGAGGCAACCTTCACGGGTTGCCTTTTTAATTTATTTTCAAAATTTTATATTTCGTTAATTTACCTTATCTGTTTCATATGGTAGGATAGATATAAGCTTTATAAAAGCATTATGAAAGGCAAGGCGGTACGATGGCAGGAATTTTATATGATGCCAGACTGGTCAAGGCATATGAGGGCCTGCTGGCACTTGGAGAGATATCAGACGAGCCGAAGCAGTGGTGTGAAGCACTCTGGGAAGAGCTTGTGTTTGACAGGGAGCTGTTGGATGAGTTCGTGTTCTATCTGGAACATCATTTCCTGAGGGATACAGTGAAATGTGAAGGCTACGGACTTACGGACTTGTATATATGGCAGATGAATAAGTACAATCTAATCGGTGATTCCGGAAAGAACACAGATGTCTGCAACAAGGACAGAATGGTACTAAAGGCATTCAGGGATATGATTGATATGAAAAAGGATCCTGCAATATACATCAAAAGGATGACACTTGGAAAAGGTATGGATCAGGCGTAATAAAACAAATAATAGCTTATGGAAAGGCATGGTATTGTTATGAACTGCGAGGATTTCTTGAGACAGTTCCGCGAAGCTCTGGACGGAAAGGTTTCAGAGGGGATTATTCAGGATAATGAAAATTACTACAGATCCTATATTGATAGTCAGATCAGGAGTGGCAAAACGGAGGAGGAAGTGCTCAGGTCGCTGGGTGAGCCGCGTCTGCTGGCAAAGACGATCGAAGAGAGCAATAAGTTTGCGTCGGAAAGCACACAAGAGCGCAGAACATATGCAGATGATAACGTTGGATACGACTCGGCCCAGGGTGGCAGATATCATTCCCGGACGGAGAAAACAAAACATGTCAAGCTGCCCGGATGGCTGATTGCCGGAATTGTTATTGTGGTGGCTGTTGTACTGCTTACGGTTGCGTTCAGGGTGTTTCTGTTTTTTGCACCAGCAATTCTGATCATTTTGCTGGTGGGATTTGTATACCGGTGCGTACGGGACTGGTTCAGGGAATACTGATAAAGATAATGTTATGTAAATGTAAAATCGTACAGAATGTTGTGAATAGGGCATTTTGTACGATTTTTTAGTTGCAATAACTGACTGATTAGGTCAACATAATTAAGAATAAAAGAGTAAATGAAAAACGACCATTGGAGTGGTCGTTTTTCGTTAAGGGGAGTATAAATAATTAATATATAAGGGTTGTAAAGAGGATTGAAGGAGTATCTCTTTACTGATATTAGTATATCAATTATGACCTTAAAGGTCAATATTTTTCTGAAAATAATACTTACAAACAATAATTAACAGTTTTGGGCAGTCTTTCCAATACAGGAATTATATGTAAAAAATGCATGGTATAAAAATGTGCATTTGTGCAAATCATAATTGCGTAGCATGAAATGCTTTCGTGCAACGAAATAAAGGGGACTTGGTTCCCACAAAATTGGAGGTAACATTATGTCTGGAACAAACAACAACTATGAACAGAACAAATCAAACAACAACTATCAGGATTCGCAGAACACAAAGAGCGCACAGAACGCAAAAAACGCTCAGAATGCTCAGGATTCACAGAACGCAAAGAACGCACAGAACTGCAGAAACAGTTCTGAAAATAATAACAACAGATAGTTTGTGCGTGACGATGCAGGAAGCAGATCGTTACATTTGTGCGTAGCAGGAGAAAGGCAGAGTCTGATATCAGGCTTTGCCTTTTTCTGCTACGGTTCACGATCAATCTTTGCTAAAAGAATTGACAGACAAAGGATAATTCATTTAATATATTAGGGTATTGAATGGTTGAGCAAAGAGAAACGGAGCGATGTGCAGAGATGAAAAGATATGAATTGATCGCACCATGTCATTTTGGGCTGGAGGCAGTTCTGAAACAGGAAATAACAGATCTTGGCTACGATGTATCACAAGTCGAGGACGGGAGAGTGACGTTTGTCGGTGATGATGAGGCAATATGCCGCGCCAATATCGGACTGAGGACAGCAGAAAGAATCCTGATAAAAGTAGGAAGCTTTCGTGCGGAAACATTCGATGAGCTTTTTGAACGTACCAAAGAACTACCGTGGGAAGAATACATTCCGGCAGATGGGAAATTCTGGGTGGCAAAGGCGGCAAGCGTGAAAAGCAAACTGTTCTCACCCTCGGACATTCAGTCGATCATGAAAAAAGCGATGGTAGAACGGCTAAAACAGGTGTATCATATAAACTGGTTCCGGGAGGATGGACACAGCTTCCCGATCAGAGTATTCCTGATGAAGGATAATGTAACGGTAGGACTTGATACCACAGGAGAGTCGTTACATAAACGAGGTTATCGTAAGTTGACAGCCAAAGCGCCGATTGCGGAGAACCTTGCAGCAGCATTGATTATGCTGACACCATGGAGATCTGACCGCATTCTGGTGGATCCGTTTTGCGGAAGTGGTACTATTCCAATCGAAGCAGCGCTGATGGCAGCAAACATTGCGCCTGGCATGAAGAGAGGTTTTACGGCTCTGAAATGGGAGCATCTGATTGCCAAGAAAGTCTGGGACGACTGCTATGAGGAAGCCAGGGAAGAAGTGGATCTGTCAGTAAAAGTAAAGATACAAGGCAGCGATATTGACCCTGAGATGATCAAAATCGCACGACAGAATGCGCGTCTTGCAGGCGTGGAGCAGATGATTGATTTTGAGGTGGGAGATGCAGGCAGCCTTTCCCATGATGGCCGTTATGGATTTATCATTACGAATCCGCCTTACGGTGAACGTTTGGAGGAAAAAGCAAGCATACCGCCATTGTACAGGAAAATTGGAGAAAGTTTTAAACGTCTTGATACGTGGTCTCTTTAT
>JAFOYD010000071.1 GCA_017391545.1 Lachnospiraceae bacterium | reverse complement strand
TTACTGTTGGTACATATGACATCATTCAAATACTCCAGCAGTCCGGTCTTGTCAATATAAATCTTACTATTCTTATCACGAGTAAAACTTTCGTTATTCGGATTAAAATAAGTACCCATGTAAGCCCTCACTCCATTCAAAGTATTTTCACATATTTTTATTATATTTTTGAGTATTATCTTTGTCAATGATTCATCAGGGTACTCTTCTATCATTTATTTATCTTATGAAATAAAGTTCACGCCCAGTATCGCCACGCCAATGATGATCAGGATCACGCCGGTGATTCTGTTTAGGAACTTTGGCTCTGCCTTGTTGGCGATGTGCGCTGCGACTCTTGCCCAGATCAGTGTAGAAACCACGCAGACTAAAAGGCACCACAGATCCGGTATCCCACCGATTGCAAAGTGACTTGCCGCACCGGTAAACGCTGTAAATGCCATGACAAAGACACTCGTTCCGACAGCCGTCTTCAGCTCATATCCAAGGACACTTGTCAGCACCAGAAGCATCATCATGCCACCGCCTGCACCGATAAATCCGCAGGTAAATCCAATCAATATACCAAAGATGATGGAACGGATAATGCGCTGCCTGGCATCCAGTGCATTCATGCTCTCCTTTGTCGTCATGACTGGTTTTACGATAAATTTAACACCCAGAAGCATCGTCATAAAGACGGAAAAATTTCCCATCGTCCTGCTTGGCAGGAGACTTGACACCCAGCTTCCGATTGTGGTAAACAGCAATACCGTTACCATCATGACGATACCGTTTTTCACATCCAGATTTTTGTTCTTCCAATAGGTGTGTGCGCTCACTGCACTTGCCAGCACATCACTTGCGAGTGCGATTCCAACTGCCTCATAAGCAGGCATCCCCAAAAATGTAATCAAAATCGGGCTGATGGCCGCCGCCGCGCTCATGCCGGCAAAGCCTGTTCCAAGTCCTGCTCCAATTCCCGCGATAAAACAGACAATAAACGATATCAATAATTCCATAATATCTAACTCTCCTTTTTCCTGAAAAACGTATAGATCTCCTCAGCCACCCTTGACGTAATGCCAGGCACTTCTGAAATCTGTGCCGCGTCTGCGGCGCGCAGCTCCTCGATGGATTTAAAATATTTCATCAATGCCTTTCTACGACTCGGTCCTACGCCCGGTATCTCATCCAGCACTGAATGTACCTGTGCCTTGCTGCGAAGCGACCTGTGATATGTGATGGCAAAACGGTGCGCCTCGTCCTGGATGCGTGTGATCAGCTTGAAGCCCTCACTGCGCGTGTCGATTGGCAATTCCAGGTTATTGAAATAAAGCCCTCTGGTGCGGTGGTTGTCATCCTTTACCATACCACACACCGGAATCTGAATGCCGAGCTCGGAAAGTACCTGCAGTGCGATATTGACCTGACCGCGACCGCCATCCATGAGAATCAGATCAGGGAATTTGGTAAAGCTTCCAAAATCCTCACCGACGCTGTTCTCGTCATTCATCATCTCCTCACGCTCGTCAAGTCCATGCTGAAAGCGGCGTGTCAGCACCTCATACATACAGGCATAATCGTCCGGCCCCGCCACCGTCTTCATGCGAAACTTCCTGTAATCGCTGCGCTTGGGCTTTCCTTTTTCATACACGACCATCGAGCCGACATTGGCAAAACCACTTGTATTGGATATATCAAATGCCTCCATGCGCGTCAACGGACTGATTCCCAGAATCTCCTCGATTTCTTTGACTGCACCGATGGTTCGGCCCTCCTCACGTCTGATGCGCTCCCTGTCCTGACTCAGTACCAGCTGTGCATTTCTTGCCGCCAGATCGACCAGTTTTTCCTTGGAGCCCTTTAAAGGCACTCGCACATGCACGCGCGCACCTTTTTTGCTCGTCAGCCACCGTTCGACGAGCTCCATGTCCTCAATTGCCTCCTGGAGCATGATTTCCCGCGGAATAAAGGGTGTTCCTGCATAAAACTGCTTCACGAAGCTCGTGAGGATATTGTCAGCGGTAGGCTCCTCGACCTGCGTCATATAAAAGTGCTCTCTGCCGATCAGCTTGCCGTTTCGCAGGAAAAAGACCTGTACAACGGTCTCATTTCCATCAATGGCAAGCGCTATAATATCCTTATCCTCGCCAACATTATCCGACATCTTCTGCGTCTCACTGACCTTTTTGATGCTCTCGATCAAATCACGGTATTTGATTGCCTCTTCAAAATCCATGTTGTCAGATGCCTGCTGCATCTTTTCCTTCAATTCCCTGATAACAGGCTGCTGCTTTCCATTCAAAAAGTCCAGTGCCTTCTCAATCCGAAGTGCATAATCTTCCCTGGAAACCGTACCCTGACAGGGCGCGCAACACTGGCCGATATGGTAATTCAGACAGGGGCGTTCCTTTCCGCAGTCCCTCGGCAGCTTTCTGTTGCAGGTCCGAAGCTGATAAAGCTTGTTGATCAAATCGATGCTCTCCTTTACGCCGCCATTGGTAAATGGTCCAAAATACTTTGCCTTGTCCTTTTTCATCTGACGCACCATCATCACGCGCGGATAGTCATCGCCCAATGTCACCTTTATATATGGATAGGTCTTGTCATCCTTTAGTAGCGTGTTATACTTCGGGCAGTGCTCTTTGATCAGATTGTTTTCCAGCACAAGCGCCTCAAGCTCGGAGTCTGTCACAATATATTCAAAGCGGGCAATCAGTGAAACCATCTTGTCGATCTGCGGTCCTCGCCCGATATTTTCCTTGAAATACGAGCGCACCCTGTTATGAAGATTCTTTGCCTTTCCGACATAAAGGATTGTGTCATCGGCATCATGCATGATGTAAACCCCGGGCTTATTCGGAAGCTTTCGAAGCTCCTCTTTTACATCAAATTCCTGTGGTGTGTCCGGCATTTTTCCATTCCTTTCCCTGTTTCATTTTAGTATAACGTAGAGTCACGAAAAGAGTACACATTTTCATGTGTACTCTCTATCTTTGTTATTCCAAACTATTTTCCATTAATATTTCTGTCCCAAGCAGAGCCAAAGCGAGAGGTCTCACCATTTTCTCCGTTATCCTCGGGCAATTCGTTGTCCTGCGACTGATTCTGTGGTCTTGCATCATTTTGTGCCTGAGCAGGATTCCAGTCATATGCAGGTGGCATGCTCCAACTGTTATTTTGCGGCTGTTCCAATGCCTGCTGCTGTGGAGTAACATTTCGAAGTTCCTCAGGAGAGGGGACTCTAGGCTCCACATTGACTTCGTCTTTCTGTCCATCCTGATCCTCGGATTCTTCCTTTTTCTCCTCGGGCTCAGGCAGTCCCTTTGCCTCGCGGTAGATCTTCATGAACTCTTTTCCAGTAATTGTTTCCTTCTCAATCAAATGTGCCGCAATCTTATCCATCACATCACGGTTCTCTTGAAGCATGCTAAGTGCCTCATCATAGCACTCTTTGAGCATTTTCATGACCTCAGCATCAATCTCGGACGCTGTATGATCCGCACAATTGAGCGAACTTCTGCCATCAAGGTACTGGCTCTCCACCGTCTCAAGACTCATCAGACCAAATTTATCGCTCATACCATATCGCGTGACCATCGAGCGCGCAATATTGGTCGCCTTCTCGATATCATTTGACGCTCCCGTCGTAACGGTGTCAAACATGATCTCCTCTGCCGCACGACCTCCTAGCAATCCCACGATCATATCATGCAGCTCGGCCTTGGAGTTAAGATACTTCTCATCCTCCGGCACATGCATGACATATCCGAGCGCTCCCATGGTACGTGGGACGATGGTAATCTTCTGCACCGGCTCCGAATTCTTCTGCAAAGCACTGATCAATGCATGTCCAACTTCATGGTAAGAGACGATTTTTCGCTCCTCCTTACTCATGATGCGATCCTTTTTCTCCTTACCGACGAGCACCACCTCAACTGCGTTGAACAGATCCTTCTGGCTGACGAACTCTCTGCCTTCCTTTACCGCATTGATTGCCGCCTCGTTGATCATATTGGCAAGATCCGCGCCGACAGCACCGCTTGTCGCAAGTGCGATCGCATCCAGGTCAACGGTCTCATCCATCAGTACATCCTTGGAATGAACCTTCAGAATATTGACACGATCCTTTAAATCGGGTTTATCTACAATAATACGTCTGTCAAAACGTCCCGGTCTTAATAGCGCCTTATCAAGAATCTCAGGTCTGTTTGTCGCAGCAAGGATAATGATACCCTTCTTGCCGTCAAATCCATCCATCTCGGAAAGGAGCTGATTCAAGGTCTGCTCGCGCTCCTCATTACCGCCACCGTACTTGGAATCACGGCTTCGTCCGATGGCATCGATCTCATCGATAAAAATGATACAAGGAGCATTTTTTTCTGCTTCCTTAAACAAGTCACGCACGCGGGATGCACCGACACCAACATACAGCTCGATGAAGTCTGAACCTGCCAGTGAGAAGAACGGTACATGTGCTTCCCCGGCAACTGCCTTTGCAAGCATTGTCTTACCTGTTCCCGGAGGTCCTACGAGCAGCGCACCCTTTGGCAGCTTTGCACCGATTTTTACATATTTTCCAGGATTGTGTAGGAAATCAACGACCTCCTGCAGGGATTCCTTTGCCTCGTCCTCACCTGCCACATCCTTAAAGGTGATACCTGTTTCCTTCTGCACATATACCTTTGCATTGCTTTTTCCCATGCTGAAGGCTCCGCCACCACTTGCCATCTTGCGAAACAGCAGACTCAAAAGTCCCCACATCAAAAGAATTGGGACAATGTAGGATAAAATCGAGATAATCACACCGGAACCGTCCGGCACCTTACCGCTCACTTCGACGCCGGCATCCAGAAGCCGTTTCGTCAGTGTTGTGTCGTCCTCTGCCTTACCAGTCACATACGTCACCTTCACTGCATACAGCATCGGTGAATAGGAAGTTTTATCACGATCCACTTCCGACACAGGTGTGATCTCGATCTGATTCGCATCAATCTTGACCGATTCGACCTTTCCCTCATTCACCATATCGATGAATTTGTTGTATGTGATTTCAACTGTGGTAGCCCCAGACACAGCTCTTGTAAAGTAAGTGATGCACAGCAGCGACAGAATTGCGGCGGTAATCATAATGATAATGCTCTGCTTCTTGGGGTCCTTTCCATTGTTACTGCCATTTCCGCCATTATCTCCATTGCCCGGTCCGCCATTGTTCCGGTTGGAGTTATTGTCGTAATTATTGAACTGATTGTTGTCCATAGAACTAGTTTATCTCCTCTCGTAACGATGATTGTACTCAATCGGTTACGTCCTTTCTAAAAATCTTAATGGCTACTTGCCGTATTGTTATAAATCATTTATAATTATAGAGATTACAAGTATATAAATCAACAATTTCTTTGTGAAAAGATTATAAAAGATTAAAAAAACATTATGAAAAGGTAAAAAGCTATAGATTTTTACCATGTATACGTTGTATAATAATAAGATATGAAAAAAACGAAAGGAAAAGTTAAGGTTATGCCAGTTAAGTATGTATTTGTAACCGGCGGTGTAGTTTCCGGTCTTGGAAAAGGAATTACAGCCGCTTCACTCGGACGACTTCTCAAAGCAAGGGGATATAAAGTCACCATGCAGAAGTTTGACCCTTATATCAATATCGACCCAGGTACCATGAACCCGATTCAGCACGGAGAGGTATTCGTTACTGATGACGGTGCTGAAACAGATCTTGATTTAGGACATTATGAGCGTTTTATCGACGAGAGTCTTGACAAGAACTCCAATGTGACAACAGGAAAGGTATACTGGACTGTTCTGCAGAAGGAACGCCGTGGTGATTATGGCGGTGGCACAGTGCAGGTCATTCCTCATATCACGAACGAGATCAAGAGCCGTTTTTACAGAAACTTTACGGATCCTGACATGCGCATAGCCATTATCGAGGTCGGCGGCACGGTCGGTGATATCGAGAGCCAGCCGTTTTTGGAGTCCATCCGACAGTTCCAGCATGAGGTAGGACACGAAAATGCGATTCTGATTCATGTTACGCTAATTCCTTATTTAAGTGCTTCGCAGGAGATGAAGACAAAACCTACACAGGCAAGTGTAAAGGAACTTCAGGGAATGGGTATCCAGCCTGATATTCTCGTATGCAGAAGTGAGCATGAGCTTGACCAGAGCTTAAAGGACAAAATCGCACTGTTCTGCAATGTACCAAATTCCCATGTATTGCAGAATCTCGATGTCGAGTATTTATATGAAGCGCCACTCGCAATGGAAAAAGAGCATCTTGCAGAGGTTGCCTGCGAATGTCTGCATCTGGATTGTCCAGAACCGGATCTTGCCGACTGGACAAAGATGGTAGAGGATTTAAAGACTCCGACACAGGAGGTCACAATCGCCCTTGTCGGAAAATATACACAGCTTCATGATGCATATATCAGTGTCGTTGAAGCACTCAAGCACGGCGGTATCCCGCAGCACGCTACAGTTAACATCAAATGGGTTGACTCCGAGCTCGTAACTCCGGACAACGTAGCAGATACCTTAAAGGATGTTGATGGTATCCTCGTTCCCGGCGGTTTTGGTGACAGAGGTATCAGTGGTATGATCGATTCAATCAAGTACGCCCGCGAGAACAACATTCCATTCCTTGGGCTCTGCCTCGGTATGCAGCTCTCTATCGTGGAATTTGTGAGAAATGTTGTCGGCTACAATGATGCGCACAGCATTGAGCTTGATCCGAACACCACACATCCTGTCATCGCTCTGATGCCTGACCAGAATGGCGTTGAGGATATCGGTGGTACCTTAAGACTTGGTTCTTATCCTTGTCATCTGGATCCTGCTTCCAAGGCGTACAAGCTCTATGGTGAGGAGACGATTCATGAGCGCCACAGACACCGCTACGAGGTAAACAATGACTACCGCGCTGTTGTCACAGAAAAGGGCATGCTGTTATCCGGTCTTTCACCTGATGGCAGAATCGTTGAAATGGTCGAGATTCCATCCCATCCATTCTTCCTTGCGACACAGGCACATCCTGAGTTAAAGAGCCGCCCGAACAGACCACATCCACTTTTCAAGGGACTGGTTGAGGCTGCAATCAATTATAAGAACAAATAATTCCAAACTTCCGCTGGTATGATTTCAGCGGAAGTTTTTTATTTATTGCAACCTTGAAAATTATGAAATATAATGATAGTAATATTCATACACTAGTTTGGAAAGGAAGTGTTATTATGAGTTATAAGGAGCTTGCAAAAAGTCTCATAGACCAAATACCTGATAGCAAAATGTACTATATCGTTTCGTATTTACAGGGGGCAGCAATTCCGGAAGAAACGCCGAATGCCGAAACCCTTGCTTCAATCGCAGAATTAGAAAATAGTGGTGGTACTCTCTTTTCCGGTAGTACAGAAGAACTGTTTGCAGAATTAATGGAGGATTAGCATGCTCGCTTGGCAATTAACATTTCATAACACTTTAAAATCTTAAACAGCGGCTACATGAATGAATGATTCATGCAACCGCTGTTTTTTGTTTACCTTATGTTTCTGTTATTGCTCCATTTTTTTGGTTATTATCGAGAAGAAATCTCAGTTTCAACTTCGCTCTCTGCCTCAACTTCTGTTGAAGATTCCGACTCTACCGCTGTCTCAGGCTCTGACTCCGTTTCGGTTTCTGATTCCGTCTCAGACTCTTCCTCTGTCTCAGATTCTGTCTCTGTCTCCGTCTCCGGTTCCTTTTCAAGTCCTACTTCATCGGACTGGGGTTCCGGTGCATCGGAAACTTTCACAATAGAAACCTCGTCAATTTCGATGGTCGACAATGGTGTAGTATCATCCATCTTGCCCATAACAATTGCGAATGTAATATCTTCGGTAACATCCTTTTCAATTGTTAAATCTGCTGTTACTGTTTTCTCTGTGTT
>JAFOYD010000070.1 GCA_017391545.1 Lachnospiraceae bacterium | reverse complement strand
TTCATAAGCCTTTATAAACAGCCCGATTTCATATCTATCACCATATGCCGTGGCAAAATTCTCATACATTCCGATGCCCTCATAATCAAGGTCACCAAAGTAATAAATTGTGTTACCCCGCGCTGTCATATAGGGCTCTGCGCTGATGTCAAAGTCAGAAAACGCCGCAATGATTCCCTTGCCCGCGCCATAAAGCAATGTCCCGATCCGCTCTCCCAAAATCGTCTCGTTCCCATCAGTCAAAAATTTGCGTATGCTGTAAAAGGTGTCCTTATTCTCTATGACCAGCATATTCTGGGGTGTCTGCTTTGTCGCAGAGTAATATGCAATGGGTTCTGTTGTCCGATAAAAAGAAAGACGCTCCAAATCAATTCCACAGCGTTTGAGTATCTTTTTTCCCTGCTCCTGCTTTAAGAATTTCTCCCTGTGCCAGATGTCAAAGCTTCGCTCATTTTCTGACATCTGTGTCATAAACCGATCTTTATTATTTCTGAGATAATCACTCAGCAGAAGTACCCACTGCCTGTCCTGAAGATACTGGTCCATATGTGCTTTGTAGTAATCAGTCGAGATCGCAGGGACGATTTGAAAGTTCAGCTCATCAAGGTATTTGGTCACATCCTGATTTTCCTCGATAATCCAATATTCCCGATAAAGGGCAGGCGATTTGCCGTTGATTCCCGAAGCCTTCACAGGTTTTATTTGATTGCCGTCGATCAGCTCCAGAACCTTTGCATACAGTTCCTTATAATCCCGCAGCCTGTACTTTGCGGCGAGATCATCCAGTTTAACTCGTTTCATCAGCCAATCGTCCTCTTGATATATGCATGCATCTTTTCCCGAATCTTTGCAAACTGCTCGTTTGTCTCGTCAAGCTCGGACTGAAAATCCATGAGCTTGTCAAGATAACCCTGTTCATACATGATTTTAAGACTGATCGGATAGACAAGCTCATACACGAGTGAAATGTGTCCTACCACATTGTCGACAGGTGTCTTTTTGAGGCTTCGAAGCACTGCATGTTCCTCATAAAATGCCTGCATGACCTCATCTGTCACTTTGCAGTGCCTGAGGTCATAAGTGGTCACGTTGTAGATTTCCTCAAGTGGCACAATGATATTCACCTTTAAAATATCAATCTTATCAGCATCGCGGAGCAGATTCGCAAAGCGCTGCTCGCGTTCATTGTAATCTGTCGGGATTCGGTATGCGCTATGGCAACGCACTGCCTTTTCGAGCAGATCATCCTCCGAAGCATCCTCGACATAATCCCGGATTTTTCTTTCTTTAAAGAGGATATCCGCACCAAACTCCGCGTGGTCGATGGACTTTGCGTCCACAAAGGTGCCATATCGTCTGAGCTGTTCAAAGCGCCCCACATCATGCAGAAGGCCTGTAAGCCATGCAATCTCAATTTCATCTTCATCAAAGCCTGACTGTGTGGCAATCTGCTGGCACAGTGAACACACCCTGTACGTGTGGTCTATCTTAAGCTTTACCTTCTCGTCTGTCATATCATAGTTTTTTACATAATCTGCAAAAGCCTGCAGGGCTTTTTCTCTGTCGATGTTCATAATTGATTCCTATTCTTCTCTTAACAGTTTTATAGCGATTCAGCAACTTAAATACGCAGACCTGCTGATCCGTTACTCACATTAAAATATCACTACTTCGCATTTGCCGGTTCAATGTTGATTGCCTTGCCCTTGATTTTTACATTCTTCATTGCCTTTAATACATCGGCTGCATTCTCCTTTGGAACCTCCACGAAGGTGTACTTGTCATAGAGGTCGATGGCGCCGACGAGCTTGCCGGGGATATTTGCCTCGCCTGCGATGGCACCTAAGATATCCTTTGCCTTGATCTTCTGCGACTTTCCGATATTTATGAACAATCGTGCCATGCCTTCCTCGGCTCCGGTATTGTCAAAATCGTACTCGCTGTTATCGGAATCCGCATTGCCCTCACCTAACTGTCCCATGTACATTTTGAGGAAAGCTGCCGCGATATCCATCGCAGTGTAGTCGGACTCATTGACCTGCTTTTCAATCATATTGATCATGGAGGTCAAATCTTCTTCCTCAATAATGGTACCGATTCTATCCATGACCTTCTCGATCTTGATCTGGTTCACGTCATTGAGTGACGGCACCGGCATGGCATAAATCTTTGTCTTGCAGTAGCGCATGATATCCTTGAGCTTGTAGACTTCCTTGCCTTTTACAAAAGTAAAGGAGCGTCCGGTACGGCCTGCGCGCCCTGTACGCCCGATACGATGTACATAATATTCATCATCCTGCGGAATGTCATAATTAAATACAGCCTCCACGTCATCCACGTCGATGCCGCGGGCTGCCACATCTGTTGCGATCAGGATATCCGTCTTTCCGTTTCGGAAGCTTTTCATGACACGGTCACGCTGCGCCTGACTCATATCGCCATGAAGTCCTTCTGCAAAATATCCTCTTCCCTTTAATACCTCTGTCAGATCATCCACCATTTTCTTGGTATTGCAAAATACAAGAGAAAGCTTCGGTTCATAATAATCGAGCAGACGGCAGAGCACTTCGTCCTTGTCCTTGCGTTTCACATCCAGATAATATTGCTCAATCTTTGGTACAGTGAGCTCCTTTTTCACGACCTTGATCATCTTGGCATCCGGTTTCTGATAGTTCTTGGTAATGTCGAGAATCGATTGTGGCATGGTAGCAGAAAAAAGAATCGTCTGCCTGTCCTCGTTTGGAATATATTGTAATACGGTCTCAATGTCTTCCCGGAATCCCATATTGAGCATCTCATCTGCCTCATCAAGAACGATGGTATCAACATGCTCACAGCGAATCGTCTTGCGACGCAAATGATCCATAACACGTCCCGGCGTACCGATGATGATCTGTGTTCCCTTCAGTGCCCGGATCTGTTTGTTGATGTCCTGTCCCCCATAAATCGGAAGCACCTTCACGCCATGCATATACTTGGCAATTTTTCTGATCTCCTCTGCAGCCTGTACAGCAAGCTCTCTGGTCGGACAAAGAATCAGCGTCTGCGGATGCTTGATGTCCTTTTTTACTTTTTCCAGCACCGGTATACCAAATGCTGCGGTTTTTCCTGTACCGGTCTGTGCCTGTCCTATGATATCCGCACCTGTCATGGCAATTGGAATCGCCTGACTTTGTATCGGAGAAGCCTCCTCAAATCCCATTTCCCTGACTCCTCGTAAGATCTCTCGGCTTAGATTCAATTCATCAAATTTCAATGTCTGCATTTGTAATAATGTCCTTTCCGTCCTGTTTCAATTATTTTTGAGTTTTATGTTATTATTCTACAATACTTCGTCCCAAAAGCACTCGCTTTATTTCTGCTTTCACATATGTAGGCTTATACGGTCTGACGATATATCCTTTTGCGCCCGCTCTTTTACACTCATTTATGACATCCTTGTCATAATTATCGACAACAGCAATAATCGGTATCTGATCTCCCATGATATCCCGTATTTTTTCAGCAGCCTCAATACCACTGATTTCCGGCATATCCATATCCAAAATAATCAAATTGGTCGTCTGGCGTTTCTTTAAGTAAGCAAGTGCCTGTTTCATAGAGGTTGTCGCCTTCAGATTATATATATTGTGAAGCAGTCCTCTGAGTGTCTGCAGATTTGATACTGTATCGTCAATGATCGTGATATGATACCGGGACGCTTTTATCATTTCGCGTCTCTCGCTCTCCATGATGTCCGGATCACTATTGTCAAAATTAACCTCATGTAGAATCGTGATGTTATAGTTTTTCGGCTCCAGCAAATCTAATGTGGTTCGATCCAGGAGCCGGATCATAGGTCTTAGATTTCTTGCACCTGCGTTATCCACGATCACGCCCTCTCTCCCATCCGAAAGCTTTACCTGCGTTCCTTTGGGATAAAGAGGCACATACATCAGCAGCGACTCAACCACCTTGGGATCAAACAGAATACCCCCGCCGCCCATGAGATACTCGCACGCCTCATATGGAGAGTACGGACTTTTATAAGGGCGTTTTGATACCAGCGCGTCATAAACATCAGCAATATGGATGATCTTTATGAAAAGATTCATCTCCTCGTCAGTGATGCCCTCCGGATAACCACTACCATCCACATTCTCATGATGATACAAAACCGCCAATTTCACATCTTCGGGAATATCCAATCGTTCCTTAATCAATTCATAGGAAAGCATGCTATGCGTCTTCATCAGTGAAAATTCTTCGTTTGTAAGCCTTGATGGTTTATTTAAAATTTCAGGTGGAATGACAAGCTTTCCCAAATCGTGCAAAAGCCCTGCCATCACCAGCTGTTCCAAATCATTTTCATCCAGCTTTAGTCCTAATCCGATCACACAGGAAAGAACTGCAACATTGACCGAGTGGGCATAGGTATATCCGTCAAAGCTTCTAAGATCCTTCAAATCCAGAGACAACTGTGCTTTCTCCACAATTTCCTCGACAATTTTTCGCGCAACCGTCTTGCAGCCATCTACGTTGCTTTTCTTAACACTCAGAAATGCCTCTGTACGAAGCTCCGGTGAGATGACAGGCTCTATTTTTATATCCGATGACAAATCATCCGTTATATATACGCCTTCAAACTTATAATCTTTTAAGCGCCGCAGATAGAACTCTGTAAGGACACAACCACTGCAGATCAGGGTATGTCCATCTGCATCATACATATTGTATGCCAGCCGCATACCCGGCTCGGCATGATCTATTTTCACATATCGCATATCCTGTTTTCCTTTCAGAACGCAAAATCGGTAACTGGTTAATATCATTGTATCATATCTCAACTTCAATTCATATTACATTGTTTGATTTTTACCAAAAATCTCCCATCCAAGTTCAACAATGATCAAAAGCGTCACAGGTCCGAGTATCACACCGCCAATTCCATAAAAAATCACCCCTGCATACACAGAGATCAAAATTGCGACAGGTGAAAATTTCATTCCATTTCCCAATAATCGCGGTTCCAAAAACTCCCTTATAAGTACACAGACAAAATAAGTGGCAATGACAACGATTCCGCCTGCCAGTTTGCCTCTGATGATACAGATTACTGCGATCGGTATCAACACAATTCCCGTACCAATAAATGGCAGAAAATCCATAAATCCTGCCAGCACGCCGTAAAACCATCCCTCGTTAACCCCTGCCAGATATAGTCCGATCGTCGAAGCTACACTAATACAGGCAAATATGATTGTCTGAGTTTTGGCAAATGCCTTGATCATCCCTCCAAGCTTTTTACCAATGCGAAGTATGATTGACAAAATGTGGTCAATCGCCGGTTCCATAGCTGCCAGCTTTAAAAGCCCCTGCTGCCATCCCTCAATCTCTCTTGCAAACAGCACAACACAGATAAAACTGACCACCAGAAGCGTTCCGATGCGCCCCATGACTGACAAATATCTGATTC
>JAFOYD010000069.1 GCA_017391545.1 Lachnospiraceae bacterium | reverse complement strand
TTTTTGTGAATCAAAATGGTAAGGTGTGGGAGCTTCCGGTACAGAAGCGCTACCGCAAAGATGTGGCGGCAATTCTTCCGGATGAAGTCAACGTAGAGATGACAGGCTTTTGCAGCTGGATTTTTGAGGGAACACTTCCGCCGGATACTTATGAGCTGTGGATGACAGCAAAGGATGGCTGCTCCAGACAGAGACTGTATCGGAGCATGGAAAAAACGCTTACGATCGAATAGAGTGGGAGATACGCGTATGCATTATGAGCAGGAGCTTTTTGCCCAGAGAACGCCATATCTGCAGTGGCTAAAGAAGCAGAATACGGAATTTGATGAAACGTGTGGGAAGCAGATACACAGGCTTCCCTTTTGTTCGTGTATGGACAGCATTGGAAGAACGCTCAAAAATGTTCAGAATATCAATGTGATGAATGATGAAATCTGTATGTTCGTGAATTGCCAGGGAGTGGTACGTCAGGAAGCCGGTTATTTGATCACAAAGGCATTTTCTGAGTATCCTGATGCGGTGCTTGTGTATGCGGATGAGGATTACTTTGGCACGCTAAAAGATCTTTATGGTCTTGACGATGCGTGTGTTCCAAAGGAAATCAAGGAAGAATTTGAGGATCATGACAGGGGATTTTTCAGGGGGGACCCATGGTTTAAACCTGAATATTCACCGGATACGCTCGATTCCTTTTTTTACATCGGGAATTTGTTTGCTATAAAGGGAAGTGTGCTGCTGGATGGCATCCGTATGTATGGCATGGAAATCAGCCTGTGCGACTTTGTAAGGAAGCTTTCCCACAGACTCGTAAAGGATAGGAAATATAACGGTTTTGTGCATATTCCCAGGGTGCTGTATACAAATAATGCTCTGGAAACGAAATATGTACTTGCAGGATGGGTTCATAATCCGCAAACGACGGTGGAAAAGAGCGAAACAGATTACGGGCTCGTCTCGATCATTATTCCCAGTAAGGATAATGTTGCGGTGCTTAGACGATGCCTTGAGACTTTGACAGCATATACAAAGTATGCGAATTATGAGCTGGTCATTGTGGATAACGGCAGCTCAGAAGACAATAAAATGTGCATAACACATCTGATAAAAGAGCTCGAGGCGCAAAAGAAAGCCTGTGCAATCCAATATCATTATACGAAAATGGACTTTAATTTCTCAAAGATGTGCAATATTGGTGCATCGTCAGCAAACGGCCAGTATCTGTTGTTTTTAAATGATGATATTGAGATTATGGAAAACAATGGCAACTGGCTTGACGAAATGCTAAAATATGCAGCGAAAGAGCATGTGGGAGCAGTGGGGGCAAAGCTGTATTATCCACAGGAGCAGCAGACAGCGCACATTTTACACAAAATACAGCATGTCGGAATCACCAATATGGCGATTGGCCCTGCGCATAAGCTTGGCGGTCTGGTGGATCAGGGAAATTTGTATCATGGACATAATCTGGCAGATTATGATATGCTCGCAGTCACAGCGGCGTGCATGCTCATGAAAAAAAGCGTGTTTGAAGAAACCGGCGGCTTTGATGAGGAGCTTGCGATAGCGTACAATGATGTGGAGCTGTGTTTCCGGCTTTATGAAGCGGGCTTGTTTCAGGTACAGGCAAATCGTGCGGTGCTCATTCATCATGAATCCTTAAGCAGAGGGCAGGACACATCGCCCGAAAAACAAAAACGGCTTGCAGGTGAGAAAAGACGGCTGTATGAAAAGCACCCGGCACTGGAAGGGAATGATCCGTTCTACAGTCCCAATCTCGTGCAATGGAAAAAGGATGTGAAATACAGCGTTGGATATCTGTATGATTTTGAAAGAAAGGTGGAACCGATCAGACCGGAAACGGCATCCATGTTCAAAAAATTTGATTTTGCAAATGGCATCCGCACAAAAAGCAGGCTGCTCGGGAAGCTGTATGACCGTCTTGTCGGAAACAACCTTCCCATGTTTCAAATCGACAGTGTGGAAGAATCTGGAACGTTGATTGTGATTAAGGGATGGTTCGTATTGCAAAGGCAGGAGAATGCAGACCTTCACAGGAGATTGTGGCTGATCCGGATTACCAGAGACCAGGATTATAGAAGCGTGTATGAATTTCCCATAAGTCCACAGCTGAGAAGTGATGTGGAAGGACTGTTTGTGGGGGATGAGAAAACAAAAAATACGGCACTTGCAGGCATACAGCTGATTTTTGATAAAAATGAGCTTATGAAAGGCACTTATCAGATCGGTGTTGTCACCGACAGGAGCGGTCTGGTGTGTGACGAAGCAAATGTGATAGAGATATAGGGACAGGAAAGGTGTGATACAAAATGGCAAAGGACAACGCAGAAAATCAGGAGAATAATGAAGTCCGGGATGTGGAATTCTATAAACAGGCATACGAGCAAGAAAAGGCGCGTGCGGCATCCCTTGCAGGGAGGCTTGCTGATGCAAAGAATGAGGCAGACAGCCTGCAGTTTCAGCTTGACCGCATCAAGAACAATCCAATGTGGAAGGCATCAAAACCGCTGCGACAGACGATGCACTGGGGGATTCGAAATTACAGACGAATCAGAAATCTTGGAGGTCCGAAGGGAATCGCAAGAAAGCTAAAGCAAAAGAAAATCGAGGCACAGGCAAAGAAACTTCATGGAACGGCGAGCTTCCCCACACCTGAGCAGGCAAAGGAGCAGCGCGAGACGGCATTTGAACGCATGGTGAAGATCAGCATCCTGGTACCGCTCTACAACACTCCTTTGAAATTCCTCGATGAGATGATTGGCTCTGTCATAGCGCAGACCTACGAGAACTGGGAGCTTTGCCTGGCTGATGGATCTGACCACGACCATGATGAAGTGCAGACGCGCTGTCTGGAATATGCATCAAAGGACAAGCGGATCATCTACAAACGACTTGAAAAAAATGAGGGAATTGCAGGCAATACAAACAGATGTTATGAAATGGCGACAGGGGAATACATCGGACTGTTTGATCATGATGATATCCTGCATCCGTCTGCCTTGTACGAATACGTAAAGGTGATCAATGAACAGGGCGCAGACTATATTTACTGTGATGAGACGACATTTAAGGGCGACAGCATCGACAATATGATTACACTGCACTTTAAACCGGATTTTGCACCTGACAATTTAAGAGCAAATAATTACATCTGTCATTTCAGCGTATTTTCAAGGGAACTGCTCGAAGGTACGGAGCTTTTCAGGAGTGGCTTTGACGGAAGTCAGGACCATGACATGATTCTGCGGCTGACTGCCAATGCGAAAAAAATCGTACATGTACCGAAGCTTTTGTACTATTGGCGTTCTCATAAGGCAAGCGTGGCAAGCGATATCAGTGCAAAGCCGTATGCGATCGCTGCAGCAAAGGGAGCAGTGGCAGACCACCTCACCAGAAGCGGATTTAAGAATTTTGAGATCAAGAGCACCAGGGCATTTGACACCATTTTTGAAATCAAATATGAAATCTGCAGTGAGGATAAGATCTCCATACTGATACCGAACAAGGATCATATCGATTATTTGAGGCGGTGCATCGACTCCATCAGGGAGCGCACGACGTATGACAATTATGAAATTATCGTGATCGAGAACAACAGTGAGCAACAGGAGACGTTTGCATATTACAAGACAATTGAAGAGCAGGAAAATATAACGGTCGTTACCTATAAGGGCGAATTCAACTATTCCAAGATCAACAATTTCGGAGCAAAGTATGCTACAGGAAAATATTTATTGCTGCTAAATAATGACACGCAGGTCATTACCATGAACTGGCTCGAAGCGATGCTGATGTATGCACAGCGTTCTGATGTGGGAGCGGTAGGGGCAAAGCTGTACTACGGTGACAGAACGATACAGCATGCCGGCGTCGTGATCGGACTTGGTGCACACAGGACAGCCGGACATACGCATTACAAGATCAACTATGATAATCTTGGATATATGGGCAAGCTCTGTTATGCACAGAATGTGTCAGCAGTGACAGGTGCCTGCCTGATGGTGAAGAAAAGTCTCTATGATGAGCTTGGGGGACTGGATGAAGATTTCAGGGTGGCACTAAATGATGTGGATTTCTGCCTGCGACTCAGGGAAAAGGGATATCTGAACGTATTTACGCCATTTGCGGAGCTGTATCATTTTGAATCGGCATCCCGCGGCATCGATGTCGTGGATGAGGCAAAGGCAAAACGCTACGAGGAGGAGTCAGCGCTGTTTCGTGATCGCTGGAAGGAACTGCTTGAAAAGGGAGATCCGTACTACAATCCAAACTTCTCACTGGATCACAGCGATTATTCATTAAGGGTTTAAGTATAAAAATGCTTATTTAGTATGCGAAAATGATTAAAAACAAGCTAAAATTGGCTAAATTTGCTTATAATCTTGAAATATATTTAATTTTTTGCTTTAATAAAAGAGGAGTACAGTGTAGCATTGCATGTAAGCAATTAAGAGCACGAACGAATATAATTTATGTGGAGGTAGCAATATGAGTTTTATGGATGAATTTAACTTCTGGCTGAATGATGATTATTTTGACCAGGCAACAAAGGATGAGCTTTTAAAGATCAAGGACAATGAGGCAGAAATCGAAGAGCGCTTTTACAAAGAGCTTGAGTTTGGTACAGGTGGACTTAGAGGTGTCATCGGCGCAGGTACGAACCGTATGAATATCTATACCGTAAGAAAGGCTTCACAAGGTCTGGCAAATTATATTATCAAGGCAAATGGACAAGAGAAGGGTATTGCTATCGCATATGATTCACGTTTTATGTCGCCTGAGTTTGCAGATGAGGCTGCTTTGTGTATGGCTGCGAATGGCATTAAGGCTTATGTATTTGATTCTTTAAGACCGACACCGGAACTTTCTTTTGCACTCAGAACACTTGGATGTATCTCAGGTATTGTCATCACAGCAAGCCATAATCCACCAGAGTACAACGGATATAAGGTATACTGGGAGGATGGTGCACAGATCACAGCACCAAAGGATAAGGAGATTATCGAGGAGGTCAAGGCTGTAACAGATTATCATACGGTTAAGACCATGGATAAGCAGGAAGCTATCAATGCAGGATTATACCAGGTGATCGGCAAGGAAATTGACGACGCATACATGGTAGAGTTAAAGAAGCAGATCATCCATCCTGATGTTATCAAGGAAGTGGCTGATGATATTAAGATCGTGTACACACCGCTTTGTGGTACAGGTAACAAGCCTGTAAGAAGAATTCTTTCAGAGCTTGGCTTCAAGAACGTATATGTCGTACCGGAACAGGAGAATCCGGATCCGAAGTTCACAACACTTGAGTATCCCAACCCCGAGGATCCGAAGGCATTTACATATGCCTTGAAGCTTGCTCAGGAGAAGAACGCGGATATCGTGCTTGCGACAGACCCTGATGCAGACAGACTTGGTATTTATGCGCTTGATACAAAGAGCGGTGAATACAAGGCATTTACAGGTAATATGTCAGGAATGCTGATTGCAGAGTATATTTTAAGAGAGCGCACAGCGACAGGTACAATGCCTGAAAACCCAGCCCTCGTTACAACGATTGTTACAACCAACATGACAGCTCCGATCACAAAGGCATACGGTGTAAAGCTGATTGAGGTTCTTACAGGCTTTAAGTTCATCGGTGAGCAGATCAAGCTGTTTGAGCAGACTGGTTCAAATAACTATGTATTTGGTCTTGAGGAGAGCTATGGCTGTCTGGCAGGAACACATGCAAGGGATAAGGATGCTGTTGTAGCAGTAATGTGTCTGTGTGAGGTTGCCGCATGGTGCAAAAAGAATGGTAAGACCTTATATGACATGATGCTTGAGATTTATGAGAAGTATGGCTATTACAAGGAAACACAGTATGCGATCACGATGAAGGGCATTGACGGTTCTAAGCAGATCGCAGCTCTGATGGAGAAGCTTAGAAGCAATCCACCAAAGAAATTTGGTGAGCTTGATGTGATTCGTCTAAGAGATTACGATAACGATGTCATCACGGAGCTTGAGACAGGAAAGACCTATCCTACAGGACTTCCAAAGTCCAATGTATTATACTTTGACCTTACCAATGATTCCTGGTGCTGCGCAAGACCTTCCGGAACAGAGCCTAAGATTAAGTTCTACATGGGCGTAAAGGGAACAAGCCTTGAAGATGCACAGAAGAAGGTAGAGGACCTCACAAACGAAGTTAAGGCAGTCATTGAGAAATAAAATAAATAGGATAAAGATGAGACCGGACGGCTATGAACATAGCTGTCTGGTTTCATTTCTGTAAAAAATGTATATGAAAAAGAAAAACGGAGTTAGTGTTATTTATGAAAAAATTGTTTGCACAGATTATTAAGTTTGGTTTTGTAGGCGGCTTATGCTTCTTGATTGATTTTGTGATTTCCACAGCATTGTTCCATCTGCTCATAAATGTCACATCCAGAAGCGCAGCCACGGCAGTCGGCGGTTTTGTCGGATTTACGATATCGGTAGTCGTAAACTATATCCTCAGCATGAAATTTGTGTTCGAACGCAAAGAGGACATGAGCAGGAGAAAAGAATTTGTCATTTTTGTTATTTTGAGTGTGATTGGACTTGGAGTCAATGAGGTCATACTGCTTGCATGCAGTGCCGTTTATGAGGGAAGTACCGCTTTGATGGAAGTCTTTAGCGATACATTATGGTTTGCAGCATCTAAAGTGATTGCGACAGCCATTGTAATGGTTTATAATTTTGTTAGCAGGAAAATATTCCTGGAAAAAAAATAATAATATGGAGATAACTATGAAGGTACTGAATAGTTACATGTGGAGATTGGTATGTCACTGATACAGAATATTAGGAAAACGATTAATTACAGCAGAAAGAATGGCTACGCGGAGGCTTTTTGTGCAGCGTGGGAGCGCGTGACGGCAAAGTATTATGCGGACTATACGTATCATATCCCGGATCAGGAGACGCTTGAAAGACAAAGAAATGACAAGAGTGTATGTGATCTAAAATTTTCCATTCTTGTACCTGCATATGAGACACAAACGGTATATATGAATGCCCTGATCGAAAGCTGTATCGGACAGACCTATGGGAATTGGGAGCTTATTATCGCAGATGGGAGTGTCAGCGGCCTTGTTAAGGATGCAGTGGATCAATATCAGGATTCGCGTATCAGATATATCAAACTTGCAGAAAATGGTGGTATCTCTGAGAATACCAACAAGGCGATCGAGCTTGCAACCGGTGATTATTTCGGACTGCTTGATCATGATGATCTGCTGACAGTAGATGCTCTTTATGAGATGGCACATGCGATATCAGACAGACATCCTATTTTAGCTTATTCAGACGAGGATAAGTGTGACTCATTGGGAAAACGGTTCTATGATCCGCATTTTAAGCTTGACTTTAACCTGGATCTTCTGCTGACCAACAATTATGTCTGCCATTTTATGGTCGTTCAGGCAGATGTGATCAGAAAGCTGAAGATCAGAAAAGAGTTCGATGGTTCACAGGACTATGATCTGATTCTCAGGGTAGTGAGCAGTCTGTTGTTAAAGGAAAAGGAAAATAAAGATGCTAAGCCTGTCGAAGAGGCGATCGTGCATGTGCCGAAGGTTTTGTATCACTGGCGCTGTCATGAGAATTCCACGGCAGAGAATCCACAGAGCAAGATGTATGCTTATGAGGCAGGCAAGAAGGCACTGACGGATTTTGCAGCCCGCATGGGATGGAAAGTGGATGTGCGACACAATAAGCATTTGGGCTTCTATCGTATTGAATACCGCAACAGTGTCCTGAATCACAGACCGGATCTTGCGGCAGTTGGCGGTTTTGTGGCAAAGCATGGAAAAATCGTATCAGGAAATTACAAAGGACAGACTCTGATCTATGCAGGATATATGAACAGGATGGATCTGTATCAGAATACAGATCTGCTCGATCTGAGAAATCTGGCGGTGAACAAAGCATATCAGTCGGTTTATGAGGAAGTGACCGGTCATCCATATGAGAGTACACTTGTCACCGACAGGAAAGAATTGCCACAATGGATTATGGAATTGAACAAGACTGCTGATGGAAGAAAGCAGCTTATGAAGCTTGGCAGTAAGCTGTGTAAAAGGCTGTTAAAGGACGGGGCAAGGCTGCTGCTTGACCCGGTATGCGTCAGGACATTATAATATAAAAGAAAGGCTTGGCAGATGACAAAATCGACCATTGTTATACCAAATTATAATGGAATCAAATATATTCAGGCATGTCTGGAAAGTCTGTATGGCGGAACGGTTGCGGACATTGAAGTGATTGTGGTGGATAATGCTTCAGCAGACGGAAGCATGGAGCTTGTGCGGGACAGATTTCCACAGGTTCGTCTGATCGTGAATCAGGAAAACAAGGGCTTTAGCTATGCGGTCAATCAGGGCATCAAAGAAGCGCACACACCGTATGTGATCCTGCTGAACAATGATACACAGGTAGATCCTTCCTTTGTGCATGAGCTTGAAAAGGTGATGGACAAGGATAAAGGGCGCAGACTGTTTTCTGCATCGGCAAAGCTGGTCTCACTATATGACAGGGACAAGATCGATGACGCAGGTGATTACTACTGCGCTCTGGGATGGGCTTTTGCCAGAGGCAAGGGAAAGCCGCCCGAAAGATATGATCAGGATTGTGAGATCTTCGCAGCGTGTGCAGGCGCAGCAATCTACCGAAGGGAACTTTTTGAAGCGGACAAGGTAGGACTGTTTGATGAGGAGCACTTTGCCTACTTTGAGGATATTGATATTGGTTACAGGGCCAAAATTCATGGATATCATAACCGATTTGCAGCAAACGCAATCGTATACCATGCAGGAAGCGCTACAAGCGGTTCCAGATACAATGCATTTAAGACCGGATTGGCATCCAGAAACAGTATTTATATCATCTACAAAAATATGCCGCTTTTTCAATTGATTTTAAATCTTCCTTTTTTGATTTTGGGATTTTTGGTAAAAACTGTGTTCTTTGCAAAAAAGGGAATGGGGAAAAACTATCTATTAGGACTTTGGGAAGGGATACAGCTTTCTCTCAGTCCCGCAGGGAAACGACACAAACAGAAATTCAGTATGAAACGATTGTGTAATTACGTGTCTATACAGTTCCTGCTTTGGAGAAATATGCTAAGGCTTTTTGCATGATTCTAATGATTTTGAAAGCCTAAAAAAATTTAAGTTGTACTTTTAGCTCAAATATTGTAGAATGGTAAGAGTTGATGTGTCCTTTTGGAAATATTAGGCACAGCCTGCCATTGGAATAAGGGTGAGAAGATTGATAAGAGATAATCAGAAGTATTTTAACAGACTGCTTGTACTGCTCGATGCACTGGTCATATCAGCGTCCTATTGGTTATCATGGCTTTTGTGGCTTAGCGGTTATGTTAAAGAGACAAAGCCGGGCATCGGTATCCTGCCGATCGAGACCTATTTTACGGCATTTGTTGCAATTGTACCGGGATATCTGATTTTGTATAATACATTCGATCTATATTCGTCAAAGCGTACAGCCAAGACGGTTTACGAGATATTCAATATTATAAA
>JAFOYD010000068.1 GCA_017391545.1 Lachnospiraceae bacterium | reverse complement strand
ATGACCACCGTCAGACACATCACCCTTACCAATCAATTTAATACATAAAACAGCCGGCTTCTTTGTATTTTCCAGTTTGTTGACAATTGCTTTTATATTCTTTGATTCATTGCTATTTGAAAAATCTGTTCTGACATTGTGTATGTTGCCGACCACCTGCATCAAATAGTAATAATTAATCATACTCTCGACGCTTCCAACATCACTGTCACCATTTGCATTCAACACAATCGAAGCACTCGCGATGTCTGCTGCATTGGCGTCAAAATGCGAAACATCGAACACTTCGTCTTTTGCCGCACAGACAGACGCTGACATTCCAAAGCAGGAACCGCCCCAGGAATCCTTTTTGGAACTCTTTACACGTGCTTTCTGTATAAAATTGTACCAATGCAGTCCTGACATCAGCTTGGCGTAGTCTCCGCTTGATATTTCATACTCAAATTTGTTTTGTTCCTTTTCTGACAGCGAATAATAATTTGCATCACAGAAATTCGTTGCGGAATTTGTAAAATGCCATACATCCGTTGTCAGATCCAGCGAATCCTGTCCAACCTTCCACTTTGCATAAAGGGTCTGATCATCCTCGATTTCCAGACGATTATTGCTGTTCTTCACGTCAAAAAATGTCATTCCCGTACATGCTTTGGAAGAATACCAGCCTTTGAATACATATCCTGCCAAAGTCGGTTTCTCAGGTGCTGTGATTTCCTCTCCATTGATCACATTCTGTGTCGTATACACCTGATCTGTCTCGCCATTGAGCTTATATGTAATGACGAAGTAATCCCTCATATCAATTTTCAAGGTTACTGTGTCGAGCAGATTCTTTTTTGAATCATACAGTTTGGCAGATACCTTCTGTCCCTTTGCAAAAAGGCTTCCCGGCACAATATTCTCAAACCATCCGGTCTCACTGGTCAACAGCTCCTGTCCGCCTTGCTCTAACACAATCTTTTTCACGTCAGTGAATTTTGTTCCCGGTGTAACATAAATAGATACTGTTTCAGGAGAATTGACACAGAATGCCTCCTGATTTTTCAGAATGTCACGTCTTTCGTTGTGACGCTTGATCTCAACGATCGTATCCTCACTCTTTGCAAGGTCATCTGCCAGTGCCAGAAATGCCTCTACAAGGCTGTCGATATCAGATGCCTCAAAGTATCTGTCCTCACTTCCGGCAACATCCACAAGAATCTGCCTCTGTGACTCCCCAGAGGAAGAGTTGCTGACAAGGCCTACCGTATACATATAGTAAGACTGACCAAGTCTGGCAGCAAGACTTCTGATTTGATCCTTTGAATCATTCGGCTCTCCATCACTGAACATAACAATACAGCGATATCTGGCCGTACTCTGCTGCATCACGGAATCCGCCTGATTCAAAGCGCGGGCATACTCCGTTCCTCCACTGGAACGAAGCATACTGATTTTCGAAAGCAGTTCATCCTTATCTGTAGAAAATTCTGATAAAACACTCGCTGAACTGTTATACTGCACAATTGATATACGAGTGTTGTACATCGTTCCGCCTACAGCTTCCACAAATCTTGACGCTGCCTCCTTGAGCGTATTCATTTTGCTGCTCATACTTCCGGATGTATCCAGCACAAGTACAACGTCCTTAGAAGGAAGTGTATTATCCCATACCTGCCAGTTTACATTTGGGAATCTGGCCAGCAGTCTGTCGTTCCAGCCCGTCGCTGTCTCTGGATAATATGCCGTGAGCGTATTTCTGTCCGGTATACAGTCTGTACCAAGTGTGGGCGCATCACCGCAGAAAACAATTTTTGTCAGCGCATTGCACTCACCAAAAGCTGATTTCCCGATACTTTTAACGCTTGCTGATACCTCGACATTTTTCAGATTATCGCAGGAATAAAATGCCTCATCGCCGACAGACGTTACATTTCGCGATAATACAATACTTTCAATACTGTCAAAATTTTTGAATGCATAAGGCGAGATTGTGGTAACACCACTTCCTATGCTCAGTTTCTTTATAAACGTAACGAAATTGCACCAGGGCACGTCCGCTTCTGACGCAAAGACCGTCATCGCACCGTTTCCTGCAATTTCAAGACTGCCCTGATCAAGATCAAGTTTCCAGGAAAGGTCACTTCCACATGTTCCCCCTAACTTGATTCCTTTAAAAGAATTATCTGTTTTGGTTAAATCCTGTCCTATTTTGATATTTTTAATGTTATTGCATCCATTAAAAATATAGTCTTCAAGTGTTACATGATCTCCAATGATAATATCTGTAATTCCTGTGCAGTTGCTGAAACAGTAATCGTCGATTGTATTATTGTTCTTGATATCCACTGTCTCAATAGCACCACAGTTTGCAAAGGCATAGCTTCCTATTCTTGCTGCACTGTCAGAAAACACAATGTCCTTTAATGCCTCGCAGTTTGCAAAAGCATAGCTGCCTACAGTTGTGAGGCTTGCAGGTAACGTGATCTCTGTCAGTGATGTACAATATCTGAATGCAGAGCTACCGATGCTTGTCAGATTTGCAGGCAGGATTACCCCTGTCAGCGATGTACATCTGTAAAATGCATAACTACCTATGCTTGTCAGGTTTGCAGGCAGGGTCACACCTGTCAGCGATGTACAACCATAGAATGCATAATTTCCAATACTCGTCAAATTCTCAGACAAGGTCACGCTCGTCAGCGATGTACAATCATAAAATGCATAAGTATCGATACTTGTCACTGTATCCGGCAGTTTAATTGTCTTAACGTCGTAATTATACCGAAAAGCCCTGTATCCAATGCTGACAACCTTGTTTCCATCAATTGTCTCAGGTACGACCACATTCTCGTCAGAACCTGTGTATTTTGTGATCGTTACTTCATTGCCTGACAGCGAATACTCGAAATCTCCTGATACTTCTCCTAAAAGCGCCTCCTCTGTTGACTCTTCTGTCTCCTCCTCAGTCTCTGTTTCACTCTCCGTTTCGCTCTCCGAACTCGTCACCTCCGAAGACTCCTCTTCAGAACTCTCTGTAGCAGAACTCTCCGTTTCGGCTGCTTCTGACTGCTCCGATGACTCGCTTGATGATTCAGACGACTCCGGAGCTTCTGATGACTCGCTCTGTGACGGTTCTTCCGTCTGCTCCGATGACTCGCTTGATGATTCAGGCGACTCCGGAGCTTCTGATGACTCGTTCTCATCTGTTTCAGATGACGGACTCTCCGCTTCTGTCTGTTTCTCTGTTTCCCGTTCGTTCTCCTCCTGCGACTCCGACTCTGTGACTGACGTTTCCGCCACCACAGCAGTCTCCGGCTCCACAGCCAAAGCAGTAATACTCTGACTGTCAAAGACCATCAGTCCCGCAAGCAGGATTGCTAAAATTCGTTTCCTCATATTCTTTTCCCTTCATTTGTTTTTTATTTTAACAGGAATGATATCCTGATAAAACCAATCCTTATCTATTGATATTTATTCTGTAAAAATGATCTTGACATGTTCGTCAAATAGCATCTCAATTGATACGTTCATAACAGGTGGTGGTGCTCCCACAGTCTTACTGCTCCACTCTTCCTCAGTTCCGCGATAATAAATCTTCTCAAGATGATCGCATCCCGCAAAATCCTCCATGCTCAAGCCTATTGCTTTGGGCAATGTCACATTCCGCAGACTCGTGCAACCACTAAAACAGCCGGTAATTGTCGCAATCTGATCAGGAATCACGATTTCCTGTATTGCAGTACAACCGCTAAATACATCCCTGCCAAGGATTTCGAGGTGATCATTTAAATTCACCTGTTCTAAATTGATGCAATTCACAAATGCACCATCCTGAATGCTTTTCATCGAATCCGGGATACTTAAGCTGGTAATATCCGTATTATCTTTATATGCTTCCACCGCGATCGAGACAACACGATACCGCTGATCATCACGCTCAAATGTATCCGGTATATCACATACACCGTTGTCAATAAACTCCGCTCCCTGAATTGTGTATGGTATATAGTCCACAGATGCTCCACACAAATCACAAACGTTACCGGCATTAAAGTGATGGAAATTTGCAGCACCAAAGCCTGCAAAATCTTCTGCGTTTCCGTTATAACAAACTGTCCCGACATTTCCAAACGCATTATCTCCAATCACACTTACCGTGTCCGGTATCCGCACATAGTCGATTCCCGTATCCTGAAATGCGCAGGAGCCGATCGTCTCAACTGTTTCGGGTATCGTAATTTCTGTCAGCTTTGGCGTATATCGGAATGCCGAAGTATCGATTACCTTCAACCCGTCATTTAATGTTACTATTGACAACTCCCGGCAGCTGTCAAAAGCATTATGACTGATTTCCGATACACCCGAGGGTATCACAATCTCCCGCAGTCCCGATGAATAAAAAGCATAGCCGCCAATCGTCTCCAGCGTATCCGGCAGCTCACAGTATGCAAGATTTTCTGCATACGACAATGCATGTTCACCAATTCTGCTTACGCTCGGAACAACAAGTACCACATCCTCGTTGAGATCAAGCTTTTGCAGAACTTTTGAGAAGCCTTTATTTTCGTCATTTTCATAGTCCTTAGAAATATCAAAATGATAATTTTTGACCAGCGTTTCATATGGCACCAACAGCGTCCCATTCAAGTCATAGATCCCTGCATCGCCATAATCATCCGTTTCCACGAAATCAGTTGTCACTGCACAGCCACAACATAGTGCAGTAACCAGAAAAGTAAACACTATTATTTTAATCCGCTTCATATGCACCTCCACCTCATATATTAACATAATTTTCCAGGATAGCAACAGAGACATTGCATAAAAATGCAATGCCCCTGTCATTTACCTCATGCTCTGTTAATTAATCTTGTAATAAATATACCTCGTCCCGGTATAATTTCCTACCCCGGTAACAGTCAGGCAGGCTGTACCCTTTTTGTCGGCATTCGTGTAGGAATAGGTGTAATCCTTTCCTGCCTTCAGCACCTGATCGCCATCCGTTACTTCGTTGAGTTCCAGATATACAGGCGTACCACCATTGTAGCTTAACCGCTTCTCTCCGGTAGTGATTTTCAGACTGCTCACTGACTTCGGCGTAATCGTGAAATACACTGTCGCACTTCCCTGCAGATAATCCTTTCCCGTCAGCTTCACGAATGCCTTTCCTGCGTTGGTGTTCTTCGCATACGTAACCGTATAAGGCGGATTACCCGAACCTGTGTAAGCCTTGATCGGCGCAAGCTGCCTGATCTCTTCCTCTGTCAGTGTAATCTCCTCACCTGTATAGGGCTTTTCAATTGCCTTCGCAGCCTCTTTGTCAATTGCCTGTGCCACAGTTCCTTTTACGATGTTGAACCGAATCGACACGCTTCCCCGATACAGACTGTCGCTTTTTGCCACGTATGTCACTGTCGCCTTTCCGGGCTTTGTATTGTTCTTAACAGTAATCGTATACTGGTCGCTGCCGATCTCCTCGCCATTTTGCTGCTTTAGTGCAAATCCGCTCACATCGACAGGCTGCCCCAGATATGGCATGTCCGGTATCGCAGGCAAGATGCATTTTTTGAGCTCCTGCTTCACAATACTGTACTTTTTGCTCAAGCTGCCGGTGTAGTTCGACTGTGCCTTTGCCGTCACCGTCAGTACCGCACTGCCTGAGACATTTACATTATTGTTGGCAGTCACTTCATAGCTCTCTAGTGGAACCACCAGCTTTCCTGCCTTTACCACAATATTATCAGGAAGAACCGCCTCCCCTGTATAATGTGCTTTTGAAAGGGTGAGTGAGGTAATCTTTGCCGGAAGAATCTTGAAATACACGCGTAAATTAGTTCCCTCCGGAACAGCATAATTATCAGAAAGCTGTATCTCTGCATACGCGCCTGCAATTACATTTCCATTGTCATAAGACACATCCACATTATTGGCATAAGTACATACGTAATCCTTACCTGCGCCGGATTTCAGTGTCTTTTTGCCATCCATCACTTTGATGGCAGGGCAGATTACCTTCTGTGCATAGGTCTGGTCCTTGACCTGCTGGATTGTCAGATTGTCAAGCTGCTGTCTCTGTATGGTAAATTCCAGCTTCTTCGTGCCGGCATACGCGCCCTTTCCGGTCACAACCGCCGTGGCTGTACCCGCATTGATATTGTCCACATAGGATATGGTGTAGTTTGATTTTGGTACTTCTGTACCGCTCTGCTCTCTGACAATCAGCTTTGGTTTCTGTGCTTTTCCATTGTAAATGAACGTCTCAGAAGCATTCTCCAACCCGACCGTCAGGTCAGCTACCGATTTCCTGCAGACAATATTTGTCTTGCGCACACTGGCTGCGTTCTTAATCGTGTAATTGCCCTTTAGCGTGATCTCCACATCATATTTTTCACCCAGCACAAGCTGTGACATGTCAACTGCAGTACTCGTCCCTGCCCGATACACGACCGCACTGCAATCCGTTTCCGACAGCTCCGTTTTACCATTCAGAACACGCACCATGCTTCCGCTCTCGCCATAACCGATCTCTGCCCCGACACTGCCTGCCGACAGTTCCTTTGGCAAAATCGTAAAGGCCTGCCCAAAAACACCTGTGTAATTGCCCTTTCCTGTGATGGTCACAGCTGCGCTTTCGCCTGCCGCCCTGTTGTTTTCATAGGTGACAGTGTAATCCGTTCCCTTCCTGAGCGACCTGCCATCACATTTTACCGTGACAGATGGCGTCAGGTCCTTTCCAGTGTACGTGGCTTTTGCCACCACTACCGACAGATTCTCGCTGATATCCCTTGGCAGAATTGTAAAGTTTTTCTCTACCTTGCCCTGACAACCGCCTTTGCCGGTGACTGTAACGACCGCTGTCCCGGCATTGGTATTATTTTTATAAGACACTGAAAAGCTTGCCGCCGGAAGCTCCTTACCATTTACACACACCTTTACCTGTGGCTTTATCGCTTTTCCAGCGTATTCCACTGTGGCTGGAACAATGATCATCTCATCATTCAGTGTCGTCTTACCAATCGTAACGGAAAGCTGAAGCGTACCGGTATAATTTCCTTTTCCCGTAACTTCTGCCTGATAAGTGCCTGCATTGCATGGCTGTTTGCTAAAAGAAATCGTGTAATCCGTTCCCTTAACAAGTTGCACTGTATCATCGATGACTTTCAGGTCATCCTGTACGCTGCCATCGTACATCAGGGATGTCGTCTCCACCATCTCCTCCGTAATCGTCTTGGGCAGAATCGTAAAGGTCTGTTCAACCGTACCATTGTATTTGCCCATACCTGTTATAATGGCTTTTGGCGCATTTTCGCCAGTCCTGTCAGCCACCTGGTCATTATTCACATAATTCACACTGTAATCCACATCCCGCACCAGACGCTCGCCCATGTAGCTGATCACAAGCTCCGGCGCATTTTTGTCACCACTGTACTCCTGATCCTCGATTTCCTGTACCATCTGTAGCGTTAATGCGATGTTTTCCTGTGGTATGTCATGGTCGTAGTTGCTCGTGTAGGCTTTGATGCGGAATGTACAGTCATAGCTACTGTCAGCACCATCAATCCAGCTGCCATTATTCTTTATAAATGTTTCATTTTGATTTACCTTTGCAATAAATTGTATGACACTTCCATTATCATAGGTCTTGTCAATAAAGATTGCCGTCTTATCTTCATTGTCTTTCCTACCGCCACTCAGCCTTACCACAACAGAAAAAACAGTATCCTTACTGACCAACACCGTCTCATCCAGCTTTACCGTATAATACCCCTGAAATGTTGTTGTCCCTGATGTTGTTGATACCAAATTCCCTGACTGTGGATTGGAAATATCGGTAATATTTGTATAAATCTCAACCGTGTAATCTGTGTTTACGGATGCAACACCTACACCAACCGCTTCAATCAGCTCATTGCCCTTTGCTGTATAAATTGCTGCTGCTTCAACCGTGCCATTGTCATAATAATATTTTGTTCCCGCTGAACCATCGTACTGATAAATGTGCGCATAGTTATCTGCCTTTTCAAATTCAAAAACATAGAGCGTGTCAAAAATGCTCACATCCTCATACGAAATCCAAAAGTATCCTTCGTCTCCTGCGTCTGTCCCCCAGCTGTTCTTCACAAGCCAGGCTCCGTTATTCTTTGGCAGCTCTACAGCATCATACAGCTTCAGCTCCTGATTGATGACCGTATTTTCGAAATATGACCTGTCGAAATTATCATCCCATCCAACAATTGCCACTGCATGACCTGTTCCACCATTGTCATTATTATAATATACGCAAGGGCCATCATAAGCCACATCACTTTTGGAATAATCATCGCTACCAAAATACTTTTTGTCTTTATAGTTCATGCATACCAAACCATACTGCATAATGGATTTCTTGATTTCATTGCTGTCGTTTTTATTAATCCAGTATGCGTTCTGCATGTGTAATGCATCTTTGTAGGCAAATTCTGATGAAATATTGAGTTCCGTAGTGCTATACGTCTGTTCGAGCGGGTAAACAAGACTTGCATCCAAACTTTCGTCTGCTATTCCTGTCCATCGCGCCATTGCAAATGTGGTAAAAGCACTGTTACCACCTCTGTTCACTTTTGATGCTGCACTGTCAGACCCTGTGTTCAGCGCATTAATTGCATCCCCTTCCAGACCACCATCTGGTCCGGCTACATTGTCATTGTAAAAAAAGTTGACAAGCTGTGTCTCTGACAGGTTCGCTTCCTTACCAAACAAACGCATATATGCGCTTTCAGCGGCTGACACAGCAGAGAATGCCCAGCAGGTTCCCCAATTTCCCTGGTCCTTTACACATGGAATATAATTATTCGACTTCACCGAAGAATATGCCACCGGAATTTCATCATTTGCATAAATCTCTGCAAAATATAAGTTCCCAGGGGCTGCACTTTCTTGCAACAGGTCAGCATCAAACCCAGGATCGATGATTGCGTCAACGCTATTTTCTTCTGCATCAGAACCATACTGTATCTCTAATTTTTCCTTGATTCCATCTACAATTTGTTTTCCAGATTCCTTTGTTGTTTCAGCTGACGAGTCTGACTCTGTTTCGGATTCTGTTTCGTCACCTGTTTCTATTTCCAAATCACTTTCATGAATGAATTCTTCTTCCGTTTCTGTTTCAAAAGATGTATCTGTAGTATCTTCTTCCGAAATCTTTTCTTCCGTTGATGATTCATCTCCTGATGCTTCTTCCGTCAGCGTTTCTTCCGACAGAATTTCTTCTGTCAATGTTTCTTCTGTACTTGTTTCTCCATTATACACAGCATCCTCAATTGCATAACTATCTATCGCCGGCGTGGCAGACAATATCACTGCCAATAATATTGAAATCCTCTTTTTCAAATCCATGCTCTCCCTTTTTGTGATCATAACAATTCTGTCTTGTACAGACACCATCTCCTGCTCGGAGGTGCCGCCATTCTCATATACGTTAAAATAGAGAGGAATTCGTATGAATCCCTCTCTATATGTATTGTCGTTATAAACTTAATTACTTAACAACAACTTTAATCTTTGCAGACTTGCCTGTGATTGTCTTAGCTGTGATTGTAGCTGTACCAGCCTTTAATGCTGTAACAGTTCCGTCAGCCTCAATCTTAACAACACCTGCGCCCTTCTTGTCTACTGTGTAAGTTACAGGCTCATTTACATAGTACTGTGTGCTTGTTCCAGCGATACCGCCTTCGCCTGCTTCACCAAGTACAGCAGGAGCCTTACTTGTCTTCTTAACTAAGATAACCTTGGTATCCATCTTGAATGAATCACCGACTTCTACAGTCTTCTGGTTGTTTACATACTTAACCTGACCATTCTTCTGAACTACTGGATCAACAAAGATTGAACCTTCTACAGGATCCTGAATCTCAACACCTAAAGTCTTTGTTGTAACATAGATGTAGCCATAAGATACAGCACCACTAGCTGTGTATGCACCAACCTTTACAACAGTACCAACTGGTGTACCTGCTGGAACAGTTACCTTAATAGTATTACTCAAGCTTCCGCTAATCCTTGCATTATTAATTGTAATCTTGTCATCATTACTGATTAACTTCCACTCAATTGCATCCTTTGAACCCTTAGGAAGCTGTGCCTTTACACTAAATGTAAATGTAGCATCTTTCTTAAGAGTACCTGCTGTAGGATCAATATTATTTGCAATCTGCTCAGTCTTGTTGAGTGCAAGTGATGTAGCATGCTGGATTACATTAAGCTTAACCTGCTTTGTTACTAATTTAGCAGATTTTGAACCATTTGCCTTCGTTGTAACAGTTACAAAGGAAGCCTTTAAGGTCGGCTTACCTGCTGAAAGAGCAGTAACACAACCATCATAATCTACTGAAGCCTGTTTTCCGCTCATTGACCATGATACAGAAGCTGCTTCTGCCTGATTTTCTTTTGTCTTGCCATCTGCATCATAAACTGTAGCAGCATACTTATATGGATCGTAATTTGCTCTTACATTGATTGTATCTGCGCCAGCAGTTTTTGCTCCATGT
>JAFOYD010000067.1 GCA_017391545.1 Lachnospiraceae bacterium | reverse complement strand
ATTGAAAATAAGATTGGCGGGTTAGCCACAATAACAAATGTGCTTGCAACAGCAGGGGTAAATATCCGGGCACTTTCTATTGCTGATGGATCTGATTTTGGAATTCTTCGATTGATCGTAGATGATACATTTAAAGCAGGAAATGCATTGCGCGAGAACGGGCATGTATATTCTATTACAGATGTTCTTGCAGTAGCGGGTGATGATAAGCCGGGAAGCATTGCTAAAATTGTGGATGTATTAGCAAAGGAAGGCATTGGACTTGACTATGGTTATGCATTCTTTGCGAAAAAGGAGAATCTTGCTTACATGATTATTCGTGTAGAAGAGATGGACAGGGCAAAGAAGGTATTAAAAGATAATCATATTCATATAGCCGGGGAAGATGAAATTAACCGCTTATAAAATTTGAGGAGACAGGATTATGCCAGTTTTTGATTTCAGTAATACTTCTGACAAGAAAGATACATTCGTGTGTACATACACGACCTTTTCGTCTGACAGTAAGGAAAAGACAGCAGACGATCCAATATTAGTACTGGATAATAAGGAGAAACAGTGGCGCCATCACTCCACAGGCATATTCTGCAATCAAAGCCAGTGGACAGCCTTTGAATTTAAAGAGGCAGAGGAGTCCTTTAGAACCAATATCCTAAGGATTGACGCACGGTTTGTGAATCTGATCAAGTGGCTTGGTGAGAATCGCATCAAGATTCTTTTATCAGGAGAAAACCGGGCAGACGGTTACGCTGTATATAAAATCAGGGAATATGCCTTCCATGGAGGAACAAAGCTCTCTGCGTCGGATGGATTTCTACAGTTTGTGATGGAAAGGCTTTTGGCGAGCAGTGCACCGGAACAGGAAGACGATGAGGAAGAGTTGGACGAGAGTGGCGACAGCATGAAGCTTACCAGTATCCAGAGCATCTCAGATTTCCTGAAATGTGCAGGAAGAACGATTCCGGATAATATCAGACTCTGGGCGAGAAGAAATCTTGTGGTTGCCCGTTCCGGTGAGGTATCTGCGGAGGAACGTCGTCATGCGCAGAGAGCACTATCCATTATGACAAATATCCAGTGGAAAAATAATTATTTTGAAGCAATCGATCCGGTCGAGGCGCGCAAAATCCTGGACGAAGAATTATATGGTATGGAACGCGTGAAACAGCGTATCATGGAGACGATCATTCAGATCAACCGCACGCATACACTTCCGGCTTACGGACTGCTCCTTGTCGGTCCCGCAGGAACCGGAAAGTCTCAGATTGCCTATGCTGTAGCTAAAATTTTGAAGCTTCCCTGGACAACGCTTGATATGAGCTCGATCAATGATCCGGAACAGCTGACAGGCAGTTCCCGTATTTATGGAAACGCAAAGCCGGGAATCATTATGGAAGCTTTTTCTATGGCAGGGGAATCGAATCTTGTTTTCATTATCAATGAGCTTGACAAGGCATCCTCCGGAAATGGAAATGGCAACCCGGCTGATGTACTCTTGACTTTATTGGATAACCTTGGATTTACGGACAATTATATGGAATGTATGATACCGACGAGTGGGGTTTATCCGATTGCAACAGCGAATAACAAGGAAGATATCAGTGCACCTTTGATGTCGCGATTTGCAGTAATCGATATTCCGGATTATACGCAGGAAGAAAAAAAGATCATTTTTTCAAAATTTGCATTGCCGAAAGTATTAAAACGAATTGGCCTCGAACAGGGTGAGATTGTGCTGACAGAGGATGGCTTGGACGAACTGATCGAGCAATACAGAGATACTTCAGGAATCCGCGATTTGGAACAGGCGGCTGAGCATCTTGCGGCAAACGCACTTTATCAGATTGAAATTGATCATGTGAAACAGGTTGTGTTCGATGCTGACAAGGTAAAACAGTTATTAGATATATAGGAGTTTGTACTTGAAGAAAACAGGACGCATTTTGTTTGTAAAAACATGAAGCGCCCTGTTTTTTTGATAATAACATCAAAAGTGGTTTAAAGGAGATTAAAGATTATGAGCAGAGTAAATTTTGGAGCGAAACCGTTTGTGTATCCAATGCCGGTACTGATTGTCGGAACTTATGATGAGAATGGTGTTCCGAATGCCATGAATGCAGCGTGGGGTTGTATTACCGATGCGAATGAGATATCGATCAGTATGTCAGAACATAAGACGACGGAGAATTTTGCAAAGACAGGAGCATTTACGGTTAGTTTTGCAACAGAGGAGACAGTTGTTCCATGTGATTATGTAGGCGTGGAATCAGCAAGTAAGGTTCCTGATAAGTTTACAAAAGCAGGCTTTCATGCGACGAAAAGTGAGTATGTAAATGCACCGCTGATCGATGAACTTCCTATGGCACTCGAATGCAAGGTTAAGAGCTTTGAGGATGGAATACTCATCGGTGAGATTGTGAATGTGAATGCTGATGAAAGCATTTTAACAGATGGGCAGATTGATCCTGCAAAGCTTAAGCCAATTACATATGATCCTGTCAATCATGCTTATATCGGACTTGGCAAGAAGGTCGGTAATGCATTTCAGGATGGTCTTGCACTTAAGTAAGATGTCTGCCCGACAATAATTGATATCGTTCCCTTAAAACGATGTTTTTAAGGGGTAACATTTCAGCCTTAGCATTGAAATACGCAGAAAACGGCTGATAACATTCCATAGACTGAATTCCTATTCGGAATCCATGGCAGTCCGAGAAATGTTATCAGCCGTTTTCGTCCGTTTATCAATACGTGAAGGCTGAACAGTAACGAACTGTTACTTTAAAATTGTCAAAAAATTAATTTGCTGTATGCTTTATAGTTAGAAAATGTTATAATAATAAATATCGATAAAAATGTTTTTGAATGATAAGGAGAACTGATAATGTTATTTTTAGAATACCCTAAATGTTCCACCTGCCAGAAAGCGAAAAAATGGCTGGATGGGCACAATATAGAATACACAGATCGTCATATTGTGGAGGAAAATCCTTCTTATGAGGAATTAAAGGAATGGTACGGGAAGAGTGGATTGCCACTTAAGAAGTTTTTTAATACCAGTGGCATGCTCTATAAGGATATGCAGCTGAAAGACAAACTGGGAACCATGAGTGAAGAGGAACAGCTAAAGCTGCTTGCTACAAATGGAATGCTTGTGAAGCGCCCACTGATTGTAGATGGAGATTTGGTGCTTACAGGATTTAAGGAAGCAGAGTGGAAAGAAAAACTGTAGAATCTGACCGCGAAGCATGAAAGGAGAGAATATATGTCCGAGATTAGTGATTTTGTCAGAAGAACATTTGGTGAGAGTGATACCAAACGAGATGCAGGACTTACAACACCACATGATGTAGAACGGTTTGATGATATTGTCTATGGAGATGATCCAAAATGGCAAATCCTCGATGTCTATCGGCCCAGAGAGGCATCTGGTAAAAGGCTTCCCGTGATTGTCAGTATTCATGGTGGAGGCTGGGTGTATGGGAATAAAGAGGTATATCAGTTTTACTGCATGAGCCTTGCGCAGCATGGCTTTGCTGTTGTGAATTATACCTACAGGCTCGCACCGGAATTTAAATTCCCTGCTTCCATTGAGGATGCGAATATGGTCTTTCGCTGGGTCATCGATCACGCAGAAGAATATGGATTTGATGTGGAAAATATTTTTGGAGTCGGGGATTCTGCGGGAGCGCATCAGTTGGGACTTTATGCTGCTATCTGCACCAATCCTGCATATGCTTCAAAGTATGATTTTAGGGTGCCAGAGAAATTTGCCCTAAAGGCGATTGCATTGAATTGCGGAGTGTATGTAATTGGTGTAGGAGAAGATTTACAGAATCCGACTTCCACGGAGAAGCTTATTGAAGATTACCTTCCTGATGGAGGAACGGTTGAGGAAATGGAAATGATTAATGTAGTGGATCATATTACGGAGCAGTATCCACCTGTCTTTTTTATGACATGCACCGGAGATTTCCTGATCGGGCAGGCTGCTTATCTTGAGGAGGGACTGATTTCAAATAAGATTCCACATGAGTTTCACTTTTATGGTGACAGGGAACATGAACTTGGGCATGTATTCCACTGTAATGTCAGATTGCAAGCGGCAGCACAGTGCAACAAGGATGAATGCGATTTCTTCAAAAAATTTCTGAAATAGAACAGGATAGGAGGTTGAACGAATGCCAAAAATGTATAGGGCAGGTATTGATTTGGGTGGAACAAATATTAAGGCAGGAATCATCGATGACGATCAGAACATACTGGCGCAGGCATCGGTACCGACCAGGGTCGAAAGGGATTACACAGAGATTATTCGGGATATGGCAGGGCTTGTGCAGAAGCTTATGGAGGAGCTGTCAATCACATCAGATGAGCTTGCAGGAGTCGGAATCGGCAGCCCCGGACTGGTAGATGCAGCAAACGGGGGCATCAGGTACTCGAATAATTTCAATTGGAATGATATCCCGCTTGTCGAGGAAATGCACAATTATTTTCAGTGCGATATCAGGGTGTCCAATGATGCGAACTGTGCAGCACTTGGAGAGGTAAAGGCTGGTGCTGCCAGAGATTGCGACAATGCGATTCTTCTCACGCTGGGAACCGGTGTCGGAGGAGGCATTATCATCGATGGAAAAATCTTTGAAGGCGGTCATGCAGGCGGTGCAGAGCTTGGACATACCGTCATGATCGCGGACGGTGAGCAATGTACGTGCGGAAGACGTGGATGCGTGGAGGCATATGTTTCTGCAAGTGCACTGATCAGAGACGCAAAGAGAGCAGCTGGGGAAAATGCAGAATCTCTTATGAATGAACTTTGCAAAGGGGATCTGAACAATATGAATGGTAAGATTCCATTTGATGCGGCTTGGGAAGGCGATCAGGTGGCGCTTGCAGTCGTAAAGAACTATCAGCGGTACTTAGGTGAGGCGATTGCAAACTATGTCAATATTTTCAGACCTGATGTGGTATTGATATCAGGAGGGGTCTGCAATCAGGGTGATCAGCTGACCGAACCTTTGGAAGAATATCTGGCTGCATTATGTTTTGGTGGTGAAAAAGGTTTTGTCCCTCCTGTCAGATGTGCAAGTCTTGGAAATAATGCAGGACTTATTGGAGCCGCTAATTTAATCATTATATAGGTGTGTTCACACGAAGAAAGAGGTATTTTACAGGGAAGTGAGATTTCAGATTGGGATTTCATTTCCTTTTTGTTTGAAATAATTTGCAAGATATATTTTACTTATGTCAACATTTCATGTATACTAGATATTAAATACCAATGAGTTTTAAGGAAGTGGAACAATGGAGGACAGTAGGAGACAGTCGGGATGCCTTGAGATTTCCTGTCATATGATCGAATTTAATGTGAAGCCGGGGGAAGTCATGGAAGACAGCTTTACAATTCATGCTGAAAATCAATATGCGCAGGGGAAACTTTATTCTTCTGATACAAGGATACGACTGTATGAAACAGAATTTAAGGGGGAGGATACCGAAATCGGATATTGCTTTGATGCGACGACTGCGGAGGCCGGCAGCAATATCAAAGGAGAGATTGTGATCATCAGTAACTGTGGCGAATACACGATCCCTTATCATATCGAAGTGCAGAAGTTACAGCTTCAATGTTCTCTTGGAAATGTCAAAAATCTGTTTCATTTTACAAATCTGGCAAAGACGAACTGGGAAGAGGCAGTAAAGCTCTTTTATTCCAAAGACTTTGTGTCTGTACTGCCCAAAAACGATAAAAACGTATGGATGACCTATATTGGATTGTCAAGATGTGAGGGGAATGAGCAGAATGTCGAAGAATTTCTGATCGAGGTCAATAAAAAAACACCTATTATCTATAGCTTTGATATCGAACGCTTTTTCCTTGAAGATGTACAGGACAGTACGAGCAGAAGCCTTGTGATCACAAAAAGCGGATGGGGATATAGCAAGATCAGTTTAAGGATAGATGGTGATTTTATCCACACAGACAGAGAATCCCTTACCAATACTGACTTTGAAAACAACGTATGTAATTTTACAATCTATATCGACGCGACAAAGCTTCACAATGGCCTGAATAGTGGAAGTATTGTTTTTTGTGACGCCTGTAATGAATACACCGTTCCTGTTGAGATTCTGATGGATGATGAGCCGGAGAAAAGAACAGATAACAGGAAACAAAGACAGACGTTATGCAATGTGGCAAAGGACTATGTTGACCTGAAATTTGGTAATCTGACGGATGCACAGTGGATCAGCAGCTTTGAGCAGGAGGTAAATACCCTGCTTGAGATTGACGAGGACAGTATTCTGTTTAATCTCTACAGGACACAGCTGCTGATCAGGAAAGAGCGCTGTAATGAAGCAAAATGGTATCTTGATATGCTGGAACACAGATTATCCGAAAATCAGGAGGATATCCTGCTTGACTGCTATTATCTGTATCTGACGACACTGTTGAACTGTGATGAGGGCTATGTGAGGGATGTCTGTAATGAGATTGAGACAGCATATGCCAACAATCCACAGGAGTGGAGACTTGGCTGGTTCATTCTTCAACTGAACGAAGGACTTCAGAGAAATAAGGAGCAGAGATGGCAGTTTATGGAGGAGATGTTCAGAAATGGCTGTGCAAGTCCTCTTTTGCTGTGCGAGGCAGTATTGCTGCTGCAGAGTAATCCTACAATGCTTTTAAAGCTTGACGAGTTTGAGGAGACGGTGCTCTGGCATGGGGCAAGGCACCAGATGCTCAAACCGGAGCTGATCGAACAGCTTCAGTATCTTGCTGCCCGGAAAAAGGAATATTCTACACTGCTTTTTAGAACACTGTGCGAGGTATATATCGCATACCGGTCTCCACAGACGGTTGCATCCATTTGTTATGTGCTGATCCTTGGCGATAAAAAAGGTGTGGACTACTACGCCTGGTATGCGCTTGGCGTGGAATGTTCTGTGCGAGTGACAGGACTTTATGAGTACTATATGATGTCGCTGGAGCTTGACAAGTATGGCGACATTATGGGAACGATTGAAATACCCAAGATGGTGTTGATGTATTTTGCATATCAGAGCACACTTGATTACGAATTAAATGCGTTCCTGTATGCTTACATTATCAGAAACAGGGACAAGTATCCTGACTTAGAGCAGAGCTATCGTATTGCCATAGAGCGATTTGTTGTTGATCAGATCAAGGCGGGGCACATCAATGAAAATCTGGCGTATTTGTACACGAAAGTGCTGGCTCCTCAGATGATTTCAGATGAAACCGCATATGCATATACACCGTTGCTTTTTATGCACCGTATTTATGTGGACAATCCAAAGGTAAAGAACATTGTCGTCATTCATGAGAAGTTGAATGGCGAGAGCTCTTACCCTGTTGTGAACAGTGTCTGCATGATGCCGGTCTATGGAAGTGAGTACAAGCTGTTTTTGCAGGATGAGAATGGAAACAGGTTTACGAAAAGCATACATTATGAAAATAAACAGCTCATGGAGCCAAAAGGACAGCTGGAGTATGTCAGCGGCTACATGCAGGGGAGACTGAGCTTTGATATATATCTGTGTGAGGTGGACAAGAATTATGTGACGATCACGCAGGACAATGTCAAACGGTTCAAGGCGCTTGTGGAATCATCACAGGTGGTAGAAAGCTTCAAAAAGGAGATTCGTACAAAGCTTTTGAAGTTCTATTATGACAGTGACATGATTGGCGAGCTGGATGCTTTTCTGGAGGATATCGAGGCAGAAGAGATGGAGGCATCAGAGAGGGCAGAAGTCATCAGATATCTGATCTCAAGAGGAATGTTCGACAAGGCATACTGCTGGCTAAGATCGTATGGCGTGGCGTGTGTGGAGCCAAAGGCTGTCGCAAGGCTGATCAGCAAGCGTATCGTAAGCAAAGACTTTGAGTACGAGGAGTTTCTTGTAAATGTGTCGTATTACATCTACAAGAATATGAAATACGACGAAAATATCTTGCGTTATTTAATGATCAACTATGAGGGAACTGCGCTCGAGCTTCGGAAGCTATGGAAGGCTGCCACAGATCTGGAGCTTGATACAAAGCAGATTATGGAGCGTATCCTCAGACAGATTCAATATACAGGAGCCATGATCCCGGACAGGGACAGCATACTTATAAATTATGCACAGTGTGAAGAACATGATATAGAACTGGTAAATGAACTGCTGCTGGATATTGCGTATGAGTATTTTGTCTATGAAGCAGTGATCTGCCCTGAAATTTTTGATATGCTGTATCAAAAACACATGCAGGGAGAACTGACTGACAGCGTGTGCAGACTGGCATTGCTGCGATACTGGGCAGAAAACAGAGAAAATGATGCAGAGATACCTGTTGAAGACGTCCGGCTTTTTGTGCAGGAGTTTCTCAGGGAGGATATCTATTTTCCGTTCTATGTCAAACTTGCGGATATGGTGCCGGAGCTGCATTACATCAAAAACAGTAAGTTCGTGGAGTATCGGACACAGCCGTCTGGCCGGGTGTATATTCATTATGCCCTCGATGACAATACTCTGACAAAGGCAGATGAGGACGTAAATGAGAAAAATAACAATTGTGATCGATACGAAATAGAGGAAATGCATGAAATGTATGATGGGATTTATGTCAGCATGTTCGAGCTTTTCCAGGGAGAAACATTACAATATTATATTACAGAAAGCGATTCGGAAAATGGTGAACTGCCACAGGATTATGTGACACAGAGTGACACCCTGTATGGAAAGTCGGGAGAACGTGTACATTCTTCTGATGCAGATGACAGATTCCGGATTTTGAATGATATTTTGCTAAGCATCAGCCTTCAGGATGAAGCGACAGCACAGCAGCTTATGGAGGAGTACCTGTATCAGGATTTCTGTGCCAGAGAGCTTTTTCGGGTTTTATGATCTGACACAGAGCATTTCTGATTTGAGAGCACGATTTGAAAACAGGGGATGCACGGAGGAGAACCAATGTTAATAGATAAAGCACTCGATGAGATGACCAAAAAGAATAAGGTGGTAGTGGGCTTTGATCTGGGAAATGATTTTTCGCAGGTCAGCTTCTGCAGGCAGGATCAGAGTATGCCGGATACAGTCAGTCTGGTGATGGGTGAGGAGCAGTACAATATCCCTACGCTTCTGTGTAGAAGAACGGATGTTGGAGAAAACGTCGCCTGGTCTGCCGGAAAGGAAGCGTTAAAGGATGCAAGAGAAGGAAAAGGAACACTTGTTGAGGATCTGGTCCTGCTTGCCAAAAATAATGTCAGTATCAAGGTCGGTGAAGAGGAACTTTCTGCGGAGTATCTGCTTGAGACCTTTGTAAAAAAAGTACTTGCTATTTTATCAGCGTATATCAGAACAGATGATATCGTAGCATTGGCATTTACGATGAAGGACATGAATACCGGCATGATGGATATGCTCAAAACGATATCAGAGCATATAGGTCCCCCAAATATGCAGGTGTATTTTCTGAGCCATGAAGACTGTTTCTTTCAATACATGATTCATCAGCCTGAGGAAATGTGGATTCATGATGTGCTTTTGTATGATTACAGGAGTGATGGAATCAGGAGCTATATCCTGTCGATGAACAGAAAGACAAGCCCGATTGCCTGCTTTACAGAAACCGCACAGTATCCTCAGATGAAGATTCCGGATATGACAGGAAAATCGGAAACAGCAAGGAGCGCATTTTATAAACAGCTTGATTCGGCATTGCTTGAGATTGTGCGCAAAAATTGTGAGCAGCGAACGATTACATCTGTTTTTTTACTGGGTGATTCTTTCTCAAAGGAGTGGTGTAAGGAATCATTGAAGTATATGTGCAGGGGCCGGCGTGTGTTTCAGGGCAATAACCTGTTCAGCAAGGGCGCATGTTATGGCGCGAGAGAACGTGTATATCCGTCCACACTGTCATCCTCATATGTGTACCTGGCGGAAGATAAGCTTCGTGCCAATATTGGTATGACCTGCGACCGTGGCCAGGAGGAGATCTACTATCCGATTCTCGATGCCGGCACAAGTTGGTATGAAGCACAGAAAACGTTTGATGTCATGCTTGTGAAGAACAATGCGATCACACTTAACATTGCTCCTGTCGATGGCAGCAGGAAACGGGTGGCAAGAATTTCACTGGAGGGACTTAAGGTAAGGGGTAACAAGACGAACCGCGTAGGCCTCCGGTTTTTCATGGAGGACGCAAATGCAGTACAGATCGAGATCACGGATAAGGGCTTTGGAGAGTTCTTTCCATCCACCGGTCAGGTGTGGAAGGAATGTTTGCCGCTGGAAGTCATATCGTAGGATCAGGAACGGTGGTATTTTGTAGTTGCAATAAGGTTTACATAAAAGAGGTCATATGAATGAATAATGTTTGCTTATGTACAGGAAATTATGCAAAAAATCCATTTTATTTAAAATTTTCTGACATTTCATTGTATTCTATAGAGGAATTATGTTATTATTTTATGGAAAGGGTTCATCTGCTTGATGACTCGATTGTTTCCGAGGAGCTTGTGAAATGGATTCGTAATGAATGTGGTCTTTGCGAGCTTGCAGACGAGCTTGACGTATATGTCAGAAAGCACGTTTCAGTGGCTGCGTTTGTCTCGACAATCTTTGAGTGGACTGGTATGTATGATGAGAATACCATTAAGCGTGTCGACCGCATTTTAAAAGAGCAGTCGAGTCTTACAACGATGGAGCGCTATAAAAAGCGCGCAGAGTATCTGTACCAGCAGGGACGATTCAGACAGGCACTTGCGATTTACACAGAGCTTATGGAGTATGTGCCTGCCAGGGACAGCGCAGGAAGGGCACTCCTGTATTATAACATGGCATCCATATACGCGATGGATTTTGCCTACAAGCAGGCGGCAGACTTTTATTATGAAGCATATCTGCTTCATCCTGACAGGCAGACAAGATATGCATATATTCTTGCGAACAAAAAGGCACTGACGGATTATGCTTATGGAGCCTTTAAAAGAGATCATTCCGAATGGGAGGAAGATTTCCAAAAGATTGATGAGCTGTGTGCACAGACTGACGAGAAGTGGGAGACTTCAAGGGAAAGACAGCTGTTAATGGATCTGGAAGAACTTAAGAAAAAGGGGCAGAAAGCCGAGTATGACCGACAGGAGCAGGGACTGATCAGACAACTCAAGAAGGACTATAAGCGACAGACAAAAAAATAAAAAGGGGTTTTGTAAATGGGATTATTAGGAAAAATTAAGGGGATTTTCAACAGATCAAAGGACGATGCACAAAATGTATACCATCCTGACTGGGATGAGGAGAGCTTAAAACGTGACAACATTGATATGCATGACCGGAAACAGCGCGAGAATTATGTCAAGGCATGTCTCGAACAGATGGCGGAGGCCTCTAAAGAGCTCGACACACTTGGAGGAGAATACAACCTTGTCACTTCCTATCTGACAGACATGGAGGAAATTGAGGCACAGCCGGAGGAAATCAAAGAACAGCTCAAAAATTATGCCACCAAAATATTAGAGCTTGAGAACGGCAAGGAAAAGCTTGACGAGAAACGCCTTGTCATGAAGGCGGAAGATTACGCACGCATGGAGCGGATTGAGCAGTATATGCCTGAAGGCTATCAGAAGCTTAAGGAGGCGGAAGATTATCAGATTCTTGTCAAAAAGGATCTGGGAAGGCTTGAAGGCGAAAGACATGCATACGATTTCCGCAAAAATGAGCTCCAGACAGCACAGAAAAATATGAAAGGAATCACTGCAATCTGCGTCGGTTCCATGTTGTTTCTGGTGATCCTGCTTGCGATCATAGGAGCAGTATGGCAGCTTGATGTAGCAATCGGATATGTCATTGCAGTACTGGTGGCAGCTGTAGCACTTGTCCTTGTATATGTGAAGTTTCATGATGCACAGAGGGAGCTTTCTAAAGTGGAAAGGAGCATCAACAAACTGGTACTTTTGCAGAATACAGTCAAGATTCGTTATGTTAACAATACGAATCTGCTGGAGTACCTGTATGTAAAATATGATGTAAACAGTTCCCATGAGCTGAAAAAGCTCTGGGACAAATATCTCGAGGAAAATGTGCAGCGTGAGAAGGAACGCCAGATGCAGCAGGATATGGACTTTCATCAGGCGGCACTGGTAAAGCTTTTGCGCCGTTGTAAACTGGCAGATCCAAACATCTGGGTTCATCAGGCAATCGCGCTGACAGACAGCAAGGAGATGGTGGAAATCAGACACAGTCTCATTATCCGACGCCAGAAACTCAGAAAGCAGATGGAGTATAATGCCAAAGCTGCACAGGAGGCACAGGACGAGATTAAGGACATTGTGAATCAATATCCGGAATACGCACAAAAAATATTAGATTTAGTGTCTGATTACGAAAAAGCACTTGCATAAAAAGGCAAGACTAGGTATGATACAGTTGTGGTTATTTTGTGGTGTATGCGATAGCGCCCAAAATGATCACAACTGTTTTGGGTTTCATTACAAAATAGTATTTATTATTAAATTTATGGGAAAACAGGAGGAAGAAACAATGCAGGAATTTACACCAATTAAAGAGGGTAAGGTACGTGAAGTATATGATAACGGAGACAGTCTTATTATCGTAGCGACAGACAGAATTTCAGCTTTTGATGTTATCTTGAAAAATAAGATTACGAAAAAGGGTGCCATCCTTACACAGATGTCTAAGTTCTGGTTTGATTTTACAAAGGATATTGTACCAAATCATATGCTTTCAGTGGACGTTAAGGATATGCCTGAATTCTTCCAGAACGATAGATATGACGGAAACAGTATGATGTGCCGTAAGCTTGAGATGCTTCCGATCGAGTGCATCGTGCGCGGTTATATCACAGGAAGCGGCTGGGCAAGCTACAAGGAGAATGGCATGGTATGCGGTATTAAGCTTCCAGAAGGATTACAGGAATCCGAAAAGCTCCCTGAGCCAATCTACACTCCGAGCACAAAGGCAGAGATCGGTGATCATGACGAGAATATCTCGTTTGAGAGAAGCATCGAGGTGCTTGAGGCAAAATTCCCTGGAAAAGGCGAGGAGTATGCCACAAAGATCAAGGATGCGACGATTGCACTGTACAAGAAATGTGCAGAGTATGCATTGAGCAAGGGTATTATCATTGCGGATACAAAATTTGAGTTCGGCCTTGATGAGAATGGAAATATTGTACTTGGCGATGAGATGCTGACACCCGACAGCTCACGTTTCTGGCCATTAGAAGGATATGAGGCCGGAAAAGGACAGCCTTCCTTTGACAAGCAGTTTGTAAGAGACTGGTTAAAGGCACATCCTGACAATGACAACCTGCTTCCTGATGAGGTCGTTACCAAGACTGTTGATAAGTACAAAGAAGCATTTGCAATGCTTACAGGTAAAGAGTTTCAATAAATTGTCTGAACCTGGAGGGCAAAATTATGTATAATGAAGAAATAGACAGAAATCTTGAAGAGACAGGACTGAAAGAGGAGTGCGGTGTCTTTGGAATATACGATTTTGACGGACATGACGTTGCTTCGACGATATATTATGGCTTGTTTGCATTACAGCACAGGGGACAGGAGAGCTGCGGTATCGCAGTCAGTGAAACCAATGGTCCCAAAGGAAAAGTAACTTCCCATAAAGGTATGGGTCTTGTCAACGAGGTATTTGCGCAGGAAAATCTTGAAGTCATGAAGGGCGATATCGGAGTAGGGCATGTGCGTTATTCTACCGCAGGTGCATCCATACGTGAGAATGCGCAGCCACTGGTACTGAACTATGTAAAAGGTACGTTGGCACTGGCACACAACGGCAATTTGATCAATGCAGCAGAACTGCGGCATGATCTGGAGTATACCGGAGCGATTTTCCAGACGACGATTGACTCAGAGGTGATCGCATATCATATTGCAAGAGAACGTCTGAATACGAAGACGGTCGAGGAAGCAGTCAACAGAGCCTGCCAGAAGATCAAAGGTGCCTATTCCCTTGTGGTAATGAGTCCTAGAAAGCTGATTGGTGCCCGCGACCCGTATGGCTTCAAGCCACTGTGTATTGGAAGGCGTGGAAACAGCTATATCATTACTTCTGAAAGCTGTGCGCTCGATACGATTGGTGCAGAGTTCGTTAGAGATGTATTTCCGGGAGAAACAGTCACCATCACACCCGATGGTGGAATCACTTCGGATATGTCCAGAGCGCTTCCAAAAGAACAGGAGGCAAGATGCATCTTTGAGTACATATATTTTGCCAGACCAGACAGCCATATT
>JAFOYD010000066.1 GCA_017391545.1 Lachnospiraceae bacterium | reverse complement strand
GGCAGCTGCACATTGAACATGTAGCCAATTCCGTACGCCATATCACAGTATCCGCTAAAGTCAAAATAGATCTGAAGGGAATAACAGACCATCAAAATCAGGACACTTGTAGAATTGAGTTCTCCAACCTTGAAGTATCCAATCGACACAATTTTTGAAAACGTATCTGCCAACAGAACCTTTTTGGCAAGTCCCAGCGAAAATGCATAGATGCCTTTACTTAAATTTTCATAGTTGATCCTGTGATTTTCCTTTGCTCGAAGCTGTGGTATCAGCTCATCATGGTACACGATCGGTCCCGCGATCAGCTGCGGAAAAAAGGATACATATGCCGCGTATTCCAAAAGGCTGTATCGCTCGCATTCGCGCCTGTAGGAATCAATCACATAGGACAGCTGCTGAAATGTATAGAAGCTGATTCCAAGAGGGAGCACCAGCTGCAAAAAGCGGAAGTCTGTCTTTAACACCGCATTGACATTCTCGATAAAAAAATCATAGTACTTAAACAAGAACAGAATTCCTATATTCAGTGTCACTCCTGCGACCAGCAAAGTCCGCCTGAATCTGTTATTATCCATTCTGTCCATAAGCCTTACTATGCAATAATTAAGCAATATGCTTGTGATCAGGATCATCAGATATTTGATACTGTTATAGCCATAGAACCACATGGACATCATAATCAGAAATCCCAGCGCAAGTTTCGGCTTATTCAAATAATGTAATCCATAATATCCCAGCACCACAATTGGCAGAAACAGGAAAATAAATATATACGAATTAAAAAGCATCTCTACTCCTTTTTGACTATCCCTTGTTTCTGAATGGAATAATCACGTTCTCATATAACCTCACTACAATCGCATACAACGAAGGGCTGCATAAAAACAGCTTCATCCGAACCTGATCGCCCTTTGACACCAGATTGCTTTGGTATACCCTCAAAAGCTCCTGCCTGTCAGCCCTGATCTCATTGACAAGCCTTTTGGCAAATGCATCACAGTTACTGTTTTTCATATCGATATAGTAAAATAATAACCGACGCCAGAAATGATACGATGCCAGATCAGCCATTTCGTCAGATACCAGCTCCCTGATACAGGCAATATGTTCACGCCAGAATGGTATCTCATCCCGAAACATCCGCTCGCCGCGCGATACATTCATAATGCTGCCTTCCCGGTCCAGAACATAATGATAAAGACATCTGTCAATATATGCTGCTCTGTCAAGCCTGCAGAATGCCCTTGTCGTATACATGATATCCTCCGAGTTTCTTCCCTTTGGAAAGATCAGATCCGCAACAAGCTCCCGCTTAAAAAGTTTGCTCCAGACGGAATTATAGATGACATACTCATCATTCCCACTAATGTAGATTTTTAAAAGCTCATCCCTTGAAAGCGGTACTATTTTTCCTGTTCCGCCCGCTTCTGTCCTGTCCTGATACTCGCGAAAGTATCTGCACACCGCAAGTTCTGCATCATGCTCCACGCATGCATCATACAGGCATTGATACATGTCGGGCTCAATCCAGTCATCACTGTCAACATAGCCGATATAGTCACCTGTAGCAAGTGCTAAACCCGCATTTCTGGCGTCAGACAATCCACTATTTTTCTTGTGTATGACCTTGATGCGGCTGTCCTGTTTTGCGTAAGCGTCGCATTTTTCTCCGGAAGAATCCGTAGAACCATCGTCCACAAGGATAATTTCCAATCGCTTATATGTCTGTTTTAATATAGACTCCATACACCTGTCAAGATACGCCTCGACATTGTATACCGGAACAATGATCGAAATCAGATCCTTTTCCATCCTTACAAACCATACCTTTCTCCTGTTTCATCCATCAGGATCCACCCCGGCCAGTTTTCAAGCACAACCTTTGCATCTACATCCTCATAGTTGTCGTGGTGGAGTGGTCGTATCATGATCTTGTCACAATTTCTGTTGAGCCTCGCACCCCAGATACTAAACGTGCTGTTTGCACAAATATTGTGCCTGCAGCTGCTCATCAGCTTCATGTCATACATGCTGTCACGGCCTGTGTTCCAGTCCACGATATGCATATCGGGCTCACGGTAATGTGCCCGCACATAGTCCGAATCATCAGAAAAAATATAAAACGCAGGCTTGTCTACATGCTCTCTGATATAGCGAATCGCACTTTCGTAGTATTCGTCTGTACAGATTCCCATGTATCTTGCGCCGTCTGCCACGGTCAGATAATCCTTGCGCCTGATATGGATGCTTACGGCGTTTTCCTGACGCATCTGCATAAGTGTCTCCTGATTGCGTGAATTCGTGCTTTGTGGAAAGCGGATTTTCTCCTGAAGCATGGGAATAATGTCCGTGTAATACCGTTCACAGCCCCAGAAACCATACAGATAAACTTCATCCATCGCAAAAATCTCCGGCATATACGCTGATGTCTCTTTGACTGTTCTATCCTTTCTGCCAAAAAGCTTTCTTCGGACTCTGTCCGTCAGTTTCATGCTGTTATCCAAAAAGGCTGTCCGCTCTTTTGCAGTGCAGACCTCATATTCCAGCCCTTCGAGCCATTCGAGCTCAAGCGCTCGCCATTCTTTGTCATCGCCTTGTGCTTCCCTGTAAGCATACAGGTCAAGCTTGACTTCTTTTCCAAGCGATTTTAACTTTTCTGATAACGCAT
>JAFOYD010000065.1 GCA_017391545.1 Lachnospiraceae bacterium | reverse complement strand
TTCAGTTCTTCGGTCTGTAGCTTATCATCCTTTAGCAGCTTGTGATAGGGTTTTTGTGGGAAAAGAAGTGGAGACATGTAGAGTGTGTCAATGAGGTAACGCACACCCGCCTGATCGAGTTGGGTTTTGATATACTTCTGGTCGAAATGGACAATGTTATGGCCACATACATACTTAGCGTCTTGTAGAAAGCGCTCCAGTTTTTGCAGATTTTTGGAGCGAAACTGCATGCCATTCAGAGAATGCACTGGGACAGAAGCGCGCACTGCACCGATATCCTCCACCGATTGTCTTGTCTCACTGACCTCTGTATCCACAAATACAATATCATCACTCTGTGCAAACTGCTCCATATGATATCCCCATTTCTCTTTTGTATTATGAAACATTATTCGTTATTTATCTTAATTATTACTGAATTATTTCAAAATCTTATTTTATTTATATTACAAATTATACTGTTTTCTGATATTTACGTCAATTAAATAATATTATTGCGTGGCTTAACGCCACGAAAAAAGGATGGCATGAAAGCCATCCTTCTATACATTAAACCGCAGATCCAATCTGGCGGATAACATTTTTATTCTTCATATCTTTTATCGTTGTAATCATGGTCGGTATCGCTCCACCAAGGGTAAACAGGTACAGCAGCACCAGATTTGCCCAATAAGACCCTGCATCTATGATGTCCTCAGCAAGCAGCTCCGGTATGATCTGGAAAGCAGTTGCAAAGTCAATATCCCATTCGCTTCCAACTTCCTTTACAAGCATGATTGCCCAGTCAAGGCGATCGCCAACATAGGTCATGCCAAGCATCATGAGGATGCAGACAACGATTCCTTTCTTTGTAAGCTTTCCTCCAAGCTTTTCATAACCCCTGATTGTACATACAGCCATGATGATACCAGATATGACAGCTACTCGATTTAACTGGCTGAAAACAATAATGCAAAGGACACCAATCAGAGAACCGAAGAATGCACCGACAATGCCACCGATCAGATTTTCTCCCTTCTCAACATTTTCCTGCTCGGCAAGCGTAGCGTCCTGACGCATTCTGGCGCCACAGTTCTGGCACAGATGCATATATGCATTTCCTACGGCATATCCTGTCGTCTGAACCTGCTCACCACAGAGCTGGCAACATGGTACATAGTATTTTGACTGCAGAAGCGACAGCAGACCATTGATTCCTGCCTCAAGATTTTCTCTGAGCTTCTCCTGATTTGCTGTATTCTTCATCACCATGGTAATCAGATTACCCTGTTGGTTCAAAGCGCTTACCGGAGCAATATTCTTTGCAAACTGCTTCTTTTCCTCCTTACTAAAAGGAATCCCGTTCTGTGGCTTTGCAGACAGGCTTACAGTCAGCAGATACGGATATCTTGAATCCGTTGCATAGATGGAAAGCTCATAGCCACCACGCACACCGTAAATAACTGTTCCGTCTGTGTACATTCCCATTGATAGTGCCAATTGTTCATAATTCTGTGTTACTTTACTCATTTCTTCTCCCTCATTTGTTCCTTAACTCTTAACTATTCAGTACCCTTATCTCTCCATTGCCGATACACATACGCTAGTATATCTTCTTTTATCCATTATGTCAACATTTGTTTACAGAAGACTTTTAGCATGAAAAAATCCTGCGGATGCTCTCCTCAAGCTCCGCGATTGTTTCAATCTCATTGACAAGCTGTCTGAGCCTTGCCGAATGCGGATATCCTGTCGTATACCATGCCACATGCTTTCGCATCTCGCGCACAGCGGTGTACTCTCCCTTGTACTCCAGCTGCATCCTGGCATGTTTTAAGATTGTATCGCAGACCTCCTGTCCGGTAGGCCGCTCCGGGACAATACCCGTGTCGAGATAACTGTTGATTTCCCGAAAAATCCATGGGTTTCCGCGGCTTGCCCTTCCGACCATGATGCCATCGCACCCGGTCTCCTCAATCATCCGCTTTGCCGACACTGCATCTGTGATATCACCATTTCCAATGACTGGAATGTGTACCGCTTCCTTCACCTGCCTGATAATCTCCCAGTCTGCCTTTCCGGAATAATACTGCTCCCTTGTCCTGCCGTGCACTGCTACTGCTGCCGCACCGTTTTCCTCGGCGATCTTTGCCATTTCCACAGCATTTACGCTGTCCTCGTCAAAGCCCTTTCGGATTTTTACCGTCACAGGCTTTTTGATGGCGTGGGAAACCGCATAAATAATCTCTCCTGCAAGCTTCGGGTCTTTCATCAGAGCGCTTCCCTCATGATTGTTCACCACCTTGGGTACGGGACAACCCATATTGATATCAAGAATTGCAAAAGGGCGTTCCTCGATGCGTGCCGCCGTCTCTGCCATAACCTCCGGTTCCGAACCAAAAAGCTGCAACGAGACGGGCATTTCCTCCGGGTGAATCTCCATCAGTGCCTCGGTATTTTTGTTATTGTAATGCACTGCCTTTGCGCTCACCATCTCCATGCACAGAAGCCCGGCTCCCTGTTCCTTGCAGATCAACCTGAAAGGCAGGTCTGTGACACCTGCCATCGGTGCAAGCATGACATTGTTTTCCAGCATCACATCTCCGATCCTGAGCTGTCTGTTGCTGTTATTTACTGTTTTTTTCATAGATAATTCGAAGTCCTTCCAGTGTGAGCGCGCTGTTGTACTCCTGTATCATATCCGTCTCCTCGGCGATGATACGTCCTAGTCCTCCTGTTGCCACAACCTTGAGATTGTCATAGCCTGTTTCCTTCTTTACGCGCTGCACGATATACTCTGTCTGACCGATCTGTCCGTACACAAGGCCTGCCTGCATACTTGATATCGTCTCCTGTGCCAGAATGGATGCCGGCTTTTTGATTTCGATCTCAGGAAGCTTTGCAGCGTCCTCCCACAACGCCTTCGCCGCCGTTCTGATGCCGGGAGCTGTTATTCCTGCGCAGAAACGGCCTTGCTCGTCCACCAGATCATAAGTTGTTGCCGTGCCAAAGTCCATAACAAGGACAGGTCCGCCATATAACTCATATGCTGCCACAGCATCCACGATTCGGTCAGAACCAATTTGTTTGGGATTTTCCGTTACGATCTGAATGCCTGTCTTAATTCCTGCTCCTACAGTAAGCAGTTTCTCTGTCACATAGCGCTTGATACCGCCTGTCAGCGAATGCATGATATTCGGTACCACGCTCGCGACGATAGCGCCTTCGATTTCTTCCGGTTTCACATGATTTTTGGACAACAGTTCTGTGATCAGCACACCGTACTCATCTGAAGTCCTCTGTGTCTTTGACATCAGTCGGAATGTTGCCACAAGCTTTTTGCCATCATATACACCAAAGGTCATATTGGTATTTCCTACATCAATTACTAAGACCATTTTATAATCCGCCTTTCCTTAATCCTGATCTGCCAGTAGCGCATCGACTGACTCATGAAGTATAAATACCCTGTAATACAGGCTTAGCGACTCCAAAAGCTCCCTGCGCTGCATGCGAATCTCCCTGACGAGAAGCCCACTGCTTATTTCATCATACAGGATATCCTCCTCGTAGGCATCTGTCTCGATACTCACGCTTCCATCCTTTTCAAATACAATGGTAAAGACACCGCCAACCTCCTCCGTGAACAGCACGCATATAATGTGCAGCTCTTCCTTGATGGATTCCGGAATTCCATTGAATTTTTCGTTGAAATAGTATTTCTGCTCATAGGCATTCGCCCCACAGAGCACAATACGTTCACTGTTTTCTTCCATAATGACTTCCTCCTAAACCGCATATCCATATACACCGCGCACTGATACTTCACCGGCATACACCTGCACGGTCTGTCCATCACTTCCACGCTCTACAAGCAGCTCGCCTTTTTCATTAATACCACGTGCGATCCCGTCATATTCTCCCTGTGGGTCGAGCACACGAACCTCTCTGTCACGGTTGACAAGAAATCTGTTGTAGTGATCGATAAGACCACTGAGATCCCATGTCTTTTCGAAAAGTGCATAGTCTTTATCAAAATGATGCATCACGCGCGCTACCAGTCTGGAACGGTTGATTTCCATGCCACTTTCAAGATACAGTGAGGTTGCCCTGTCCCTGAGTTCCTCCGCAAATGTCGTCTGGTTGACGTTGATGCCGACACCGATCACGACATAATGGATGCCATCAAGCTCTGCACTCATCTCTGTCAGAATCCCACAGACCTTTTTGTTGTTGATCACAATATCATTCGGCCACTTGATGCCACATCCTTCGGGAATCAATTCATTTATTGCCTCCAACACGGCAAGTGCCATGACAAGTGTGAGCGCAGATGCCTTTTCCGGCCTGCACTGTGGTCGAAGCATCAGCGTCATATAGATGTCCTTTCCCGATGGTGATACCCAGTCACGCCCACGTCTGCCACGGCCTGCCGTCTGCATGTCAGCCACCACAAGCGCACCCGCTGCCTCACCCTGCTCCGCAAGTGCCTTTGCATCCAGATTGGTAGAACCTGTTTCTTTATGGAAAACAAGTTTTCTTCCCACCCACTGCGTATCCAGATGGCTCTCTATTTCCACTTTTGAAAAGATATGACTGTCATTCTCCTCTACCAGACGGTAGCCTTTGTTGTTCTGCGCCTCGATCACATAACCATCTTTTTCAAGCTGCTTAATTGCTTTCCAGATCGCCGTGCGGGAAACCCCATAATACTCACAAAGCTCCTGACCACTTACATAATCCTTTGCGTCACGAAGTTTTTTTAAGATTTCTTCGTTCTTCATGCTTATGCCCCAAGTGTCGCTGCCATCACTGCCTTGATGGTATGCATACGGTTTTCTGCCTCGTCAAATACCAGAGACTTCTCTGACTCAAATACCTCGTCTGTCACCTCAAGCTCAGTAAAGCCGTATTTCTCACCCTGCTCCTTGCCGATCTTGGTCTTGAGATCATGGAACGCCGGCAGGCAGTGAAGGAAGATGGAATTCTCACCTGCATTGTCCATGACAGCCTTGGTCACTTTGTATGGAGAAAGTGTACGGATGCGCTCTTCCCATACTTCCTCCGGCTCGCCCATAGATACCCATACATCCGTGTAAATGACATCAACATTCTTAGTACCTGCATCGACATCCTCTGTCAGTGTAATGGTAGCGCCGGACTCCTTTGCGTATTCCTCGCACTGTGCCACAAGTGCTGCATCAGGGAAATACTCCTTTGAAGTACATGCTGTAAAATGCATGCCAAGCTTTGCACAGGCGATCATCAGCGAATTTCCCATATTGTAGCGGGCATCTCCCATATATGTAAGC
>JAFOYD010000064.1 GCA_017391545.1 Lachnospiraceae bacterium | reverse complement strand
GAAGCCTGTGACCGGTTCACCGTTTTTGTCTGCTCCGATTGGGAACTGTGCCTTATTCCGATAGTGATACGGCTCTTCCATGCCAACGACCGGCTCCATGACCTTATCAATCAGTGATTCCGGAAATCCGCCAATTCGTATGAGATTGTTTCTCACCTTGTTAGCTTTAAATGACAGCTGTGTCTGATAATCGAGTGCCTGAATCTGGCACCCTCCGCACTGCCTGTGATATGGGCATCCGGGTTCTGTCCGATGCGGTGAAGCTTCGATCAAATTCATCAGTCTGGCATAGGCGTATCCCTTTTTTACTTTTATGACCTTCGCCTCTACCTGATCTCCGACAATGGCATCCTTCACAAAAAAGGTAAATCCATCAATTTTCCCGATTCCTTCTCCGTCTACTCCCACATCTTCAATAACTAATGTTATCAAATCATCCTTCTTATATTCCACTTATCATACCTCTTTTATTTCTCACTTGTTTTTTTGAGATTTGATTCGAACAGCCGGTTGAATCCAAGCCAGCCTGTTTCCTGTGTCGCATCCAGTATTTCAGTAAAGGTTTCCATCTTAGCATCCGTGTCATCTGCCTTGTTGAGTGCCACTGCCTCGATCAGAGCAGGCTTTTTCGGCGAACCATATTCATATTCTCCATGATGTGCCAGGATACAGTGCTTTAACTCCATCTCAAGCATGGGCGGAAATCCCGGAATCTCACGCGCCTTTTCGCTGACCATCTCTGAGCCCATGACAATATGTCCCAGAAACTGTCCAGCGTCCGTATAATCATTGATCGGGAACGCACTGATTTCTTTTATCTTTCCCATGTCATGACAGATTGCCGCTGTCAGTAGCAGGTCCCTGTTCAGAACAGGGTATGCAGTGCAGTAATAATCACATAGCTTCGTGACACTGAGCGTATGCTCGAGCAGTCCGCCAATAAACCCATGATGAACCGACTTTGCCGCCGAAGCTCTCTTGAATCGCTGTGCAAATTCCTGATCATCCACAAAAAATTTCTTTAGCAGTGTCTGAAGATATGTATTTTGAATACTGTCGATTATTTTCAAAAGCTCTGCGTACATCTCATCCAGATTTTTCTTGCTGACAGGCATATACTCTTTCTCATCGTACTCGCCCTCCTCGCATTTGCGCACACGCTTTACATTGACCTGTAGTGCTCCATTAAAGCTCGTCACTTCGCCGTAAACTTCGATATAATCCATCGCATCAAAATCAGCGATACCTGCATTATTTGGATCCCAAATCTTGGCATCGAGCGTTCCTGTCTTGTCCTGCAGGATCACATTGTCATAGTTCTTTCCGTTTTTGGTCACTGCGGAGCTCTTGAACTTGCAAAAATAAATATCAAACACTCTGTCTCCATCTTTATAATCCTTAATATACTTCATCTTAACGCTATCCTTTCCTTATTATATAGTGTTAGGGGCAAAAGCTCCTAACTATGATTCAGGCTGAACCGTAAACTGCATCTCCTCAAACGCATCCTTACTTGCCCTCTTTACTACAATCTTTATGCTTCTTTCTCCGTCAGCATTCCGCAGAGCATTCATGTAATCTGCTGCGCTCCGGATTTCCTGTGCATCTACCTGCACTAATATATCACCCTTTTGAATTCCATTTAACATCGCCGGGGAATCCATATCAATGTCAAAAATATAGGCGCCCTGTGGAATTTCCAGCTCATTTCTCACCTGTGGAGCGATATCCTGCGCATAGATGCCCAGATATGGTATCGTCTCCCCATTGGAAAGCTTTGTGATCAATCCTTTCAGCTCTGTAATCCCGATCGCCGACAGCAGATTCTTTGTGTCATCATGATTGTAGCTGTTGTCAATGATTCCAATGACCTCACGCTCCATGTTGACAAGGATTCCACTTGGGTTCGTGCTTGCATAGATATCAGTCGTAATCAGCCTGTACTCACTGTCGGGCATGGAAATGATATTTCCCTTTGACGTGATCATTCCATAGCAGACATTATCCTTATAGCCAAAGAGATTTCCGATCGCGATGACCGGGGCGCCTGTTATCCCCGAGTAGGCAGAGCTTCCAAGTGTCGCTACGGTCACATAGTCAAGCGTAGTACCTCCGATATATTTTAAATCCACTGCGAGTACTGCCAGATCTGTATTCATATCATACTGTTTAATGGCTGCATCGACTTCCACGCCATTACAAAACGTAATTCGGATCGTTTCTGCCTCATCAAGTGGTGACTTTCTGCTCAGGATCAAAAGTTCCCGGTTATTATTAGCGATAATCACTCCTGCCGTAACACCCTCACTCTGATACGTATTGTTGAACCAGTCCACATCAGACCGAACGGCAGTCACCGTAACCATGCTCGATTCCACCTCGCGATATACCTTGTATAATTCCTCATACTGCGTCTGATATGGTTTGAGCGGTTCTATGATCTCAGTATCCGTTCCACCATCCTCCGGATGTTCTACCGCTGCCGAATCCTGTGGTGGCACCGCACCTGCTGGTATATTCTCTGAAATCGTCTGATTCTGTGTTGTCGTCTCTTTGCCAGTACTGCCTTGCGTATCCTCAGGCTGCGCGGTTGTCGTTCCTTCTGTAAGCATATCCTCCGGGAGCATCTCATTCTGCTCCTGTGGAAATGTCACGATTTCCGGCTCCTCCTCCGGATACAGCCAGTTATTGAGAACCGGCTCCAAAAGCACAAACGACAGGCATGCCAGCAGTCCGAACAGTACTGCCAGTGAAGCCGTCACAATCATCTTTTTGAGTAGCTTCTTTTTATTGATCGGGCGCTCCTTTATTTTTTCCTGCAGAAATTCAAAATCACTCGCTGCCTGATGCTGATCCTCCGCAGGGATTTTCTGATCTTCCTTTTTATTCTCGTCACTCATCTTTTTCAATCACTTCCTATTTAATTATCATTATACTAGTATATCCGATAGCTTCTTTGTGGTCAATGGTTACTGTTCACTCCGTTCCAGTAACGGTCAATGCGACTGCGACATTTTTGCAAAAAGGTGTTGTTCTGAATAGTTACTTTTTGCGGTTAATATGATATACTGATAACAACTGTGTGAAATTATATAAAAGAAGAAAAAAGAGGAGAATTATGAACAGCAAAGCATTACGGATACTTGAATATCATAAAATCATAAATCTGCTTGTCGATAAGGCAAGCTCTGCTCCCGGAAAGGAGCTGTGCCAGAAACTGGAACCCATGACAAACCTGTCTGAAATCGAGGAAGCTCAGAAACAGACAGCAGATGCATTCACCAGACTGGTAAAAGGCGGACGCATCCACTTTAGTGGCAATAAGGATATCACCTTCAGCATCAAATCCCTCGAAATCGGAAGTGCACTTTCAGCCAGCGAGCTGCTTAAGATTTCCGCTTCCCTTGCATGTGCCACAAGAGCCAAGGCATTTGCGCGCTCCGAGCACGATGAGGAAATTGAGGACAGCCTGAAGGCATATTTTGCAAATCTTGAGCCACTGACTCCGCTGCAGAATGAGATTAACCGCTGCATCATCTCGGAGGAGGAAATCGCTGATGATGCCAGCTCCACGCTCAAGCATATCAGACGAAGCATCAACCTGACAAACGAAAAGATTCACAACCAGCTGACAAACATGGTCAACGGAAGCTGCCGCACCTATCTGCAGGATGCCGTCATTACAATGCGTAACAACCGCTATTGTATCCCGGTTAAGGCAGAGCACAAAAGCAATGTTCCGGGTATGATCCATGACCAGTCTGCTACCGGCTCGACACTTTTTATCGAACCAACCGTTATCGTAAATCTGAACAATCAGCTCAAAGAGCTTGCGATGCAGGAACAGGAGGAAATCGAAAAAATCCTCGCCACACTCAGCGCAAGTGCTGGTGAATATACGGAAGTGCTCGCAAATAACTACCGTCTTTTAACAAAGCTGGATTTCATTTTTGCCAAAGCCGGACTTGCAGTCGACATGAATGCATCACGTCCGTTATTCAATAACGACCGATATATCAATATTCGCAAAGGCAGACATCCGTTATTGGACAAGAAAAAGGTCGTTCCGATCGACATCAATCTCGGAAAAGACTTTGACCTTCTGGTCGTAACGGGCCCCAATACCGGCGGTAAGACTGTCTCCTTAAAAACGGTGGGACTATTCACATTGATGGGTCAGTCAGGTCTTCACATTCCAGCCCTCGACCGTTCTGAACTTGGCGTATTTACGGAAGTCTATGCTGACATTGGTGACGAGCAGAGTATCGAGCAGAATCTCTCTACCTTCTCTGCCCACATGACCAACACCATCTCCATCCTGAAAAATGCAGATGAAAATTCCCTGTGCATCTTTGATGAGCTTGGTGCCGGAACCGATCCTACAGAGGGTGCCGCACTCGCTATCGCCATCCTGAAACATCTGCATGACAGGGGAATCCGCACGATGGCAACCACGCACTACAGTGAACTCAAGGTATTTGCACTGACAACCTCCTATGTGGAGAACGCCTGCTGCGAATTTGACGTAGAGACACTTCGTCCTACCTACAGACTCCTGATCGGTATCCCCGGCAAGAGCAATGCATTTGCCATCTCATCAAAGCTCGGACTGCCCGACGAGATCATCGAATCCGCCAGGGAACATATCAGCGAAGAGGATGAAAGCTTTGAGGACTTACTCGCTGACCTTGAGTCAAGCCGGCGCACCATCGAGAATGAGCGAAACGAAATCCAAAGCTATAAGGCGGAAATCGCATCCTTAAAGCAAAAGCTTGAACAGAAGCAGGAGCGCCTCGATTCGCAAAAGGATAAAATCCTGCGCGAGGCAAACGAGGAAGCAAGGAAAATCCTGCAGGATGCCAAGGATGTCGCAGATGAGACTATCCGTAACTTCCAGAATGCAAATCTCAACAAAACATCCATCAAAGAGATGGAAAAGGCGCGCACAAAGGTCCGTGATAAGATTTCAGAGAAAAATGCAAAGCTTTCTGCCCAGGCTCCAAAGCCTACCCATAAGATTTTAAAGCCAAACCAGATCAAGCCCGGTGATATGGTAAAGGTCGTTTCCATGGGCTTAAAGGGCACTGTGTCCTCCAAGCCTGATGCTAAAGGAGACCTTTTCGTACAATGTGGCATTATCCGTTCCAAGGTCAACATTAAAGACCTGGTACTCATCAACGAGGATGCCATGCCAGGCGTTGCAAATTACAAAAAGAGCTTTGGTGGCGCAGGCAGTGCCAAAAGCTCCGGTTCCGGACGCATCGGGATGTCAAAGACTGCCACCATTTCCACAGAGATCAACCTGCTTGGAAAGACGGTCGACGAGGCTATCGCAGAGCTTGACAAATACCTCGATGATGCCTACCTGTCACATGCCCCGAGTGTCCGCATCGTGCATGGCAAGGGTACCGGCGCATTAAGACAGGCTGTTCAGCAGCATTTGAAACGTATTTCGTATGTAAAATCCTTCCATCTTGGCGAATATGGTGAAGGAGATGCCGGTGTGACGATCGCCGAATTTAAATAAAACAGAACCCACCACCCGCACAAAATATTGACAGAATGGAGACATAATATGGTAAACAAACAAAAAATACTAATCGTAGATGATGATGAAAATATTGCAGAGCTGATCTCTCTGTATATGACAAAAGAATGTTTTGAGACCAAGATCGTATATGACGGCGAGTCTGCTTTGCAGGAGCTGGACAGTTTTTCTCCGGATTTGATTTTGCTTGACCTGATGCTTCCGGGAATAGACGGATATCAGGTGTGCCGCGAGGTTCGTCAGAAGTCACAGACACCGATCATCATGCTGTCTGCCAAGGGCGAAGTGTTTGACAAAGTCCTCGGCTTAGAGCTTGGTGCCGATGATTATCTGGAGAAGCCCTTTGACACCAAAGAGCTGGTAGCCCGCGTGAAAGCCGTGCTGCGCCGTTACAAGGCCGCCGCACCTGCCGCACCTGCTCCCAATTCCAAGCAGGTAAGCTACCCCGATCTCACCATCAATCTCACAAATTATTCTGTTGTCTACAATGGCAAAACCGTGGAAATGCCGCCCAAGGAACTGGAACTTCTCTACTTCCTGGCTGCCTCTCCCAACCATGTTTTTACAAGAGAACAGCTTCTGGATCAGATCTGGGGATATGAATACATCGGTGACACGCGTACTGTCGATGTGCACATTAAGCGCCTTCGCGAGAAGATCAAGGATCATGAGTCATGGCGCATCGCAACCATCTGGGGAATCGGATACAAGTTTGAAGTACGGAATTAGTGTTTGGGAAGGGATGAGACATAATTGAAAAGAACACTTTATTTAAAATTTGTGCTGGCATACTTTATCTTTGCATTCTTTGGATTTATCGTGGTCGCCACCTTCACTTCCAGCATGACACTTGAGCATCTGAAAAGGGAGCGCGCCGACACGCTCTATAAGGAAGCACTGCTGATCTCAGACTCTTATGCCGCTGACCTGTACAATAGCGAGATCACGCTGGAGTCCGTATGGCGTCAAATTGAGGCAATCGGAACCTTTGTGGATGCGTCGATCTGGATCGTGAATCCTTCGGGACTTGTCGTGCTGGACTCAAGCGCGCCACCCGATATCGAGAACCCAACCACCATACCGAACTTCAGTCCGACCATCACAGGAAGCTCCTTTTATACAGTAGGCAATTTCTTTGGCATGTTCGACGAGGAAATGATCTCGGCATTCGCCCCAATCACCTCTCAGTATAAGGTAAAAGGCTATGTTATCATTCATGCATCCATGAAGGATCTGCAGCGCTCGTGTGACTCCCTTTTAAATATTTCATATATCACACTCGTCATCCTGTTTTTGCTGTCACTCATCATTCTGCTGTTTTTTACGGAAATGGTCTATCTGCCGCTGCGAAAGATTACACATGCCACGGAGCAGTATGCTATTGGTAATTTCCGGTATGAATTTCAGGTGGACAGTGAGGATGAAATCGGATACCTTGCCGCATCCCTGGCATACATGGCAAGTGAAGTCGCAAAGAGTGAGGACAACCAGAAGCGCCTTGTCGCCAATATCTCACATGATTTCCGGTCTCCGCTCACTTCCATGCGCGGATATCTGGAAGCCATGCTCGACGGAACGATCCCGCCGGAGATGCACGAAAAGTATATCGGTGTCGTTCTGAATGAGACCGACCGTCTGACCAAGCTGACCAATTCCCTGCTCACGCTCAACAATCTAAACACAAAGGGAATGATTCTTGACCGGACCAATTTTGATATCAATCAGGTCATCAAAAATACGGCGGCCTCTTTCGAGGGAACCTGCCGTCAAAAATTGATTTCCATTGAGCTGGTGCTTACCGGGGAGGAAATGTATGTCAATGCGGACATGGTGAAAATCCAGCAGGTACTCTACAATCTTGTGGACAACGCCATCAAGTTCAGTCACAGAAATTCCTCGATCAAAATCGAAACCATTGAAAAGTCAAATAAACTGCTCGTATCTGTCAAGGATAATGGAATCGGCATCCCCAAAGACAGTCTGAAGCTGATCTGGAATCGGTTCTACAAGACAGACCTCTCACGCGGTAAGGACAAAAAGGGAACGGGACTCGGGCTCTACATCACAAAGGAAATCATCCAGTCCCACAATGAAAATATCAATGTCATCAGCACCGAAGGCGAAGGAACAGAGTTCATCTTTACGCTGGAAAAGGTTGATGAAGAGTAAACAAAACGGATGCGCTGCATCCGTTTATTTGATTGGCAATATAACTGTAATTTTCACTGATTTCTGATCCGGTGCAGTCGCGCTGATTTTTCCTCTGTGTGCCTCCACCATTGCCTTGGCGATGGAAAGCCCCAGACCATATCCACCCGCCTTGGAATTTCTTGACTCATCTACCCTGTAAAAACGGTCAAAAAAGTGACGAAGCTGTTCTTCATCTACCCTCTCCGAGCTGTTCTGCACCGTCAGGATGATCTGATGATTTTTCTTTTCCAGCTTCAATAGAATGTCCTCACAGCTGCCATCCTCGCCTTCCTTCGAATATTTGATAGCATTGTCCAATAAAATGCCAACAATCTGCCGAATACTGTTTTCATCTCCATAATACGAAAGCATCGGGGCAATCTCAGCTCTGATCACTCTTTTCCTGCTGTGTGCCAGTGTCTGAAAAGACATCACCGTCTCCTCAACCACATCCGATATCGGAAAATCGATCATCGTATACTGCTGCCTGTCCTCATCCATGCGCGACAGTGTCAGCAGATCATTTGTGAGCGCCGTCATTCGTTTTGTCTGCGTAACAATATCACGAATCCACTCATTATCACTTCCTATTTCCATGGAAAGAATCTCCAGATCGGCATCAATGATCGTGATCGGTGTCCTGATCTCATGACCTGCCACCGATATGAACTGCTTCTGCTTCTCATAGCTTTCAGAGACTGGCTTCACGATTTTCTTTGAAAAAATCACAATGATTATAAATATCACTAATAATCCCATAAACGATATGACGCAGTTGATCAAAAGGGAATTTCTGAAGGTATACAGATTTCGACCACAATCCAAAAAAATGACGCATGTGTCATTTTTGTCACTTTCATTTTCCGGATCGATCTTCAAATACCTGAAGTCTCCGATAAATCCCCTGTCATGCTTTAAGTCAGCCACCAGCTCTGCATAATCCTCAGCATCATCCTCGTCGACCATAGCAATACTGTCTGTATTGACAGATGTCACCTCTCCCTCATCAGAAAGCGTTACCATAAAAAATCTTGACTCATACATAATTTCAGGGGACAGCTTTCTGCCCTCCCACAGCGGATCATGCATTGTATCAGTACGATCCTGTTTTTCTCTGACAGGCTCACGCAGATCTGTCTTTTCCGGCGGCATCATGCGCATCGGACGGCCATCATTCTCTGCCAGCGCATCAAGCACCATATCAGCCTTGCGCACGAGTTCCTGATAGGAAAGCAAATTGCTGGATACCACAATGATACCCAGCAGCAATAACAGTGATACGGTCGATAAAATGATAAATTTCGTTCTCAGTTTTTTGATCATATTTCTAGATTTCCTCCAGAGAGTACCCCGCTCCACGTCTTGCCCTGATTTCCACATCTGCCTTGAGCGCCACCAGTTTTTTCCTCAGATAAGAGATATAAGTCCACACGACATTGCTCTCGCCGTTTGCGTCAAATCCCCAGATCTTATCCATGAACTGCTCCGCGGAGATGATCTGCCGCGGATTGCGCATCAGAAGCTCGATCATCTGAAATTCCTTGTTCGCAAGCGTAAAGCTGTTAAACGATGACGATAACTCAAACGTCGCACAGTCCAGTGTAATATTTCCAAAATGCAGCTTCGAATCAGACTGAACTGCTGTCACATGATTCCTTGTCATGGCACGTATACGGGCCAAAAGCTCCTTTGCAGCAAACGGCTTTGTGAGGTAATCATTTGCTCCGCTGTCGAGTCCCAGAACCTTGTCATCGACCTCCGCTTTCGCCGTCAGAATGATGACCGGTGTATGATTGCCCGACTTTCGCATCTGCTGCAGCACACTGATGCCATCCATGCGCGGCATCATCACATCCAGAATCACACCATCATATTCATTTGCTTCCAGATATTCGAGCGCTTCCACACCATCAAATGCCGCATCGACCGTATAATTGTTCTTTCTTAGGATTGTCACAATCGCCTTGGAAAGTGACGCTTCGTCCTCGGCAAGCAATAACCGCATATATTATCTCCCCCATTCTGGTCTTTGTCCGTCCGGTTTACCACCGCCGCCGTGCATTCCGCCACCAAAGGAAAATCCACTTCCATAAATCAGTCCATCCATCGTAATCTCTGTCGATGTCTCGCCAGTCTTTAATGTATATTTTCCGCCGTCCACAATCTCAGGACAGCTTACTACAACTGAATTATAGCTTTTTTCTGCGGTCCATGCAACAAGTTCCTTCCCCTCACTGTCAAGGAGCGTGACAATGCTTCCTGCCTCATTCTTCTCCTGCATATTGACAAGAATAGAGCCTTGTGTGGAATCAGATCCAAAATTCTGTGCCATACCGCTCTGCCCTGCTGCCACGACAATTCCTCCACTGATGGATGCATCAATTCCATAGTCCAATGCACCGTTTCCGCTGTTGGAAGGTCCCGCCACATAGATTTCACCACCACTCACTGTGAGATAACCGTTCGAATCGATGCCATCGCCCTCGGCATTGATTTTGACAATACCTCCTGAAATGTTGATGCTGGCATCACTCTGGGTATCCATGCCCCGGCCTGATGTATCTGCGTCTTTATCGGCCGCATTGATTCCATCGTCTGCCGCTGTAATGTCGAGATTACCACCACAGATATTCACGACCTTGCCCTCAATGCCTTCCTTTCCAGCGTTGATGACAAAGCTTCCATCTGCAATCGCCACACTGTCCTTTCCGGCAAATCCATGCGAAGCGGAAGTGATTCCATACGCCCCATTCGTAATAACAAGATCATTTTTAGAGACAACACCATGCCCTGTCGGCGAGTTGATGTCCAGGCTTCCCGTGCCGTTCAAGGTCAGATCATCCTTGGAAAAGATGACCGCATCAATGTTGTTGTCATCAATTGCAGTGAAGTTTCCTCCGTTAGAAAGTGTATTTGTCGTGCCATCGGCAAGCGTGACAAATACCTTGTCTGCCTGTCTGACGTAGATTGGTGCAGAGGTCGCACTGTTCATGTTCACGCCATTTAAAATCAGCTGAACCTTCTCTGTCTTGTCGACATCCACAATAATCATGCCATCGCTCAGAGAGCCTTCCACCAGATAGTCTCCCTCTTTCGTGATCGTAATCGTATTCTGGTCAATTGTGACACCTGTGGAAGTGCTGGTCGAACCTGTATCCGAAAGCGCAATCTGCTCACATGCCCCTGTGTCATAATCACCACTCAAGTCACGATTTGAGAACAGCTCCGATGTATCCGCCGTCTCCGTGACAGTCTCCCCGTCAGTGCTTTCAGATATGACATCCGTGTCATTTATATTGTCCGCTGCTGTCTCCACACTCGTATTACCACCGCATGCAGTCAGCATCATACTGACAGAAAGCATGACTGCAATGTATTTGTATCGTTTCATCATTAAACCTCCTGTTAATTCTTAAAGCTCTGCAACCGCAGTTTCCTGATTCGATATCGTGATCTCCAGATTTCCGTTTCGACACCGGATCTCATCAATGAACGCCTTCTCTGTATTCTCTGTCTTAAAGGTCAGATTGTAGGTAAGCTTGAACAGACTTCCCATGTTCGTCGTTTTCACGTTGACAAGCTCACTTTTCTCTGTGTATCTGTCAAAGATGTCATCGAACACATCCGTATAATCCAAATCCTCCGGAATCGTGATACGCAGAGTCTTATGTAATGCCTTCTGCTTCTTTGCGCCAAAATCAAGCTGTGCATAGAGCATATTGACAAGTCCGAGGATGATCACGAAAAGAAATGCATAGGCGATATATCCCATCCCCATGATCAGTCCTGCGCCCATCGCCATGAACAGCACACCAATTTCCTTTGCCGTACCCGGAACCGACCGGAACCTGACCAGACTGAACGCTCCTGCCACTGCCACACCTGCACCAATATTGCCATTGACCATCATAATGACCACACACACGACTGCCGGAAGCATGGCAAGCGTGACGATAAAGCTCTTGGAATATGTACTTTTGTACATATACATAGCCGCGATCACAAAACCGATGATCAACGAGCAGACAATGCAGATCATAAAGTCCGACACTGCAATGACGTTTGCCGTTTCCGCATCAAATAATCCTCTGAAAATATTCTGTAACATGTTTCACAATCCTCCATTTTATCCGATTTTAATGTTTCTATTTTCTTCCTCTTTACCACAGATCATTTTTTCATATGCCGTTCCATATTTGGAGAACGAGGTCTTGTATATCCTCTCCTGTGTCAGGACTTTGGTCATCCACAGCGGAATGCCGCCTGAGGTCTTGATTTCCATCAGCACCTTATTCTCACCGATCAGACGCTCTCCCCACACATCCCTAGACAACGAAAGCTCCTCCTGTCTGGCGAGAATATTCTCATCAAAGGTCACCCGAAAGTCGCTGCCATCTAACGAATAGAATGCCTCTCTTTCATAGGACAAAAACACCTTTGGTTTTAGTGTCTGATAAAATTTGAAAAAATAATCAATCTCATTTCCAATCTGTGTCGCCTTTGGAAACGGTGTCCTCCTCACAAGCCACTCCAACGTTTCAAGCTGTGTCAGGGCTTCCCGCCGCTTATACACCACATCATCGTATTTTTTCTTAAGCTCGATAAAAACCTTATCCTGCGGCTTCGCCTGATCATAGCTTCGGATACGCAGCTTTTCCTTATAAACAGGCTTCTCGATCGAGCGCCGCACCAGCCTGTAATTATCCGTGTCAAAATAAACATTTCTGATCGTCGTATGACCGTAATTATCCAGCTTCATATATGGAAACATTGCCTCAAGCACTTTTCTTTTCTGCTGAGTGGTCATCATGTACTTCATCTCATAGCGTTTAAATACTGTCTGATCTGCCATAAATCCAGCTCCTTTTATCCATTAATCCGGCACAAAGACCACATGTGGTCTTATCACTCCCTGTTATGCTATGAGTATAGAACGAAAAGCTTAAATGAAACTTAAATTATTTGTGATAAAACTGTGAAGAAATCGGATGCCAGCGCATCCGATTTAATTACTTTACAATGTTGCAATTTCCTAAAACGTGAAAAAGGCGTATGCCAACGCATACGCCTTACTTACATGTCTATTAATATTCTACTGTCTCCATAAGCTTCGGAAGTTGTGCAAACTCCTCAAGCACATAGTCGGGAGCCTTCGCCTGTCCAAAGCCATACTTTGCGAAGATGAATGGGATGCCTGCCACTCTGGCGGACTCCTCATCCCCTGCCGTATCACCGACATACACTGCCCTCGTGACACCGTTTCGCTTCATGATAAGCTTGTTGTTTTCGCCCTTTGGCAGAAGATTGTTGCCCCAGCACTCAATGTCATCAAAGCATGCGGAAAGCTTGTGTGCCTTGATAAAGCTCTCGATATACCCCTGCTGACAGTTGCTGACCACAAAAAGCTTGTAGCTTTTCTTAAGCTCCAGTAGTGTCTCCTCAAGCTTCGGAAAAAGTGTTGCACCATGCTCGCTCAAATACGCATTTTCCACCTCGCAGCATTCATCCATCAAGGTCTGCTGCTGTTCGGGTGTCAGTTCCGGAAACAGCTTCTCTGCGATCTTTGTCATCGGAAGTCCAAAGCATCCGCCAAGCTCCTCGAGCGTAATCAGCTCTTTTCTGCAGCCGGGGTGTCTCGTCACCACCTGATTCCATGTATCGCATACCTCTTTTTCAGAGTTCCACATCGTTCCATCCAGATCAAATATAATTGCTTCTATCTTTGTGTTTTCCATTTAACAAATCTCCGCTCCTGCGGGCATCTTTTTCTCCGGTGTCATGAGTGCCAGATTTCCATCTGCATCCTCAGCACACAAAAGCATGCCCTCTGATAATACGCCTGCAAGCTTTACCGGCTTCAGATTGACAAGTACCATGACCTTCTTACCGACCATCTCCTCCGGCGTATAGTAAGCCTTGATACCCGATACGATCTGCTTTACCTGTGAGCCAATCCTGACCTGGCTGCACAGAAGCTTCTTTGACTTTGGCACTGCCTCGCAGGCAATGATCTCGCCTACCTGAAACTGCATTTTTGCAAAGTCATCATACGTGATCTCATCCTTCGGCTCGATATCGATGCCAGGTTCTTCCTCCGCTGCCGGTTCAGATGCGCCAGCCTCCGCTTTCTGCTTCTCTGCAATTGCTGCTGCCTTTTCCTCTACTTCCTTCGGATCAAGACGCGCAAACAGAATCTCCGGTGCGTCCGTCACCTTTGTACCGGATGCGTAGACACCAAAGGTCTTCGTAGAGTCAAAATCACGCACTTCGCTGTTTAACTGCTTCATGATTCGCTGTGCTGTTTCCGGCATGAACGGCTCAAGCAAGCCGGCTCCAATCGAAATGCTCTCTACCAGATTGTACATAACAGTGGCAAGTCTGTCCTTCTTCGCCTCATCCTTTGCCAGTACCCAGGGCTCTGTCTCATCAATATATTTATTGCAGCGCTTGAACAGATTGAAGATCTCCGTAAGGGCATCTGCCACACGAAGCTCATCCATCTTTGCCTCGACCTTGTCATACGTTCCTGTGACAACAGCCTTCAGATCCTCGTCAACGGCCTCTGCCACGCCCTTATTCTCTACCACACCGCCAAAATATTTATTGCTCATGGAAATCGTTCTGTTCACAAGGTTTCCAAGTGTATTGGCAAGGTCGGAATTGAGTCTTTCCACCATCAGATCCCATGTGATGGAACCATCATTTTCAAATGGCATTTCATGAAGCACAAAATACCGCACTGCGTCAACACCAAAGACCTCTACGAGATCATCTGCGTACATGATATTACCCTTGGACTTGCTCATCTTGTCATTGTTCTGCAAAAGCCATGGATGTCCAAATACCTGATGTGGCAGCTCCTCGCCAAGTGCCATGAGGAAAATCGGCCAGTAAATCGTATGGAAACGAATGATATCCTTGCCGATCAGATGCAGGTCAGCGGGCCACAGCTTTTTGTACTGCTCGGAGCTGTTTCCATCTGCATCATAACCGATTCCGGTAATATAGTTGGTCAGCGCATCAAGCCATACATAGACCACATGCTTGTCATCAAAATCAACAGGAATGCCCCATTTGAATGAAGTACGGGACACGCACAGATCCTGTAAGCCCGGAAGCAGGAAATTGTTCATCATCTCATTTTTGCGCGATACCGGCTGAATGAACTCAGGATGCTTGTTGATATGGTCGATCAGTCTGTCGGCATATTTGCTCATCTTGAAGAAATATGCCTCCTCCTTTGCAGGCTTTACCTCACGTCCACAGTCAGGGCACTTGCCATCCTTGAGCTGTGACTCTGTCCAGAAGGACTCGCAGGGCGTACAGTACATGCCCTCATAGGCTCCCTTGTAGATGTCTCCCTGATCATACAGGCGCTTAAAGATCTTCTGAACCTGCTTCTCATGATAATCGTCTGTCGTGCGGATAAATTTATCGTAAGAAATATTGAGCAAATCACACAGGCCCCTGATGATGCCTGCCACATTGTCAACAAATTCCTTTGGCGTAACGCCTGCATCTGCTGCCTTTAACTCGATCTTCTGTCCGTGCTCGTCCGTACCGGTCTGGAAGAATACATCATAGCCATCCTTCCTCTTATAACGTGCGATACTGTCTGCCAGCACGATCTCATAATTATTTCCAATATGCGGCTTGCCTGAAGTATATGCAATCGCCGTCGTAATATAATACTTTCCTTTGTTCTGCATTGGTTTACATCGCCTTTCTTAGTTATTGTTATTGCACTCAATTACTATCATCGTATCATATTAAAAAAGCTTTGTAAATGCCAAAGGATTAGGATTTTTCAAGCATGCGGGCTACTTCAAGTCCCCGCGGCGTGTTGGCACAGCCACCACATGCCGTTTCCTTGTAAATGGACGGCATGTTATCGCCAACCTCCCGCATGGCATCAATCACCTGATCGACCGGAATCGCACTATCGATTCCCGCAAGTGCCATCTCTGCACATACAACTGCATTCGCCGCGCCTGTCACATTTCGCTTCACGCAGGGAACCTCAACAAGCCCTGCCACCGGATCACAGACCAGACCAAGCATCCCTTTGAGTGTCATGGCGACCGCATTTGCGATCTGCTCCGGTGTCCCGTCTTTCAGCGCCACCAGCCCTGCTGCCGTCATCGCCGCTGCCGTGCCGATCTCTGCCTGACAGCCTCCTGTCGCCCCGGCGATAAAGGCACGTGCTGCGATGACCTGACCGACTCCTGCCGCGACGAACATGCTCTTTACAATCGCCTCATCCGAAAATCCGTGATTCTTTTTCACCGCGATATACACCGACGGCATGACACCACATGAACCGGCAGTGGGCGCTGCCACGATCCGCTTCATGCACGCATTGGACTCTCCCATCTTCAGCGCCTCCGCCATGACTGTAAGAATGAACTCACCACAATAGCTGCCACCGCTTTTCATATATGCCTCCATCTGCCTTCCGCTTCCACCTACCAGACCACTCCTTGACTTCAGGTCCGCATCATATCCCACCGATGCCTCACACATGACGCGCCACATTTCTGACATTCGTGTCATATTTTCTTCTTCTGAATGTCCTGTATCCTTACAGGTATCCCGCATGACAGCCTCATAAAAGCTGATGCCATCCTCTTTGCAAATCTCAATAATCTCACTGATCGAATTGTATGCCATACCGATATTCCTTCCTGTTTCCTATACCTCAACTGCCTGCAGATACGTCACTTTGATAATGCCCTCTAACACCTGCGCCTCCTCAATGATCTCCTGCGGAACGTCCTGATCCGTCTCCAGTATCATAACCGCAAATCCACCCTTCTCATGGCGATAAAGCTGCATCGTGGCAATGTTGATCTTTTTCTCTGCCAGAAGCGATGTAATCCGGCTCACATTTCCGGGCATATCGGTATTGTGAACAATCAGTGTGTTGCTCTCACCGGTAAAATTCACCTCAATGCCATCGATCCTGTTCACCATAATGCGCCCACCGCCAATCGAGGAAGCCTGTATCCTGATGCTCCTGCCTCCGTCTCCCTCGACATTGATGACCGCTGTGTTGGGATGGGCATCCTTCACCACCATATTTTCGAAATGAAAGTCCAGCCCTTTTTCCCTGGCAATCTCAAAGCTTCTGGGAACATTCATATCAGACGGCTTCATGCCAAGGAGACCTGCGATGATCGCCGTATCCGTTCCATGCCCCTTTCCCGTCGCCGCAAAAGAGCCATGCAGACAGATTTCTGCTCTCACAGGCTCCTCAGCCAGCATCACACGTGTCACATAACCGATACGGACAGCACCTGCCGTATGCGAGCTTGAGGGACCTACCATAACAGGTCCCAGTATATCAAATACATTCACGGTATCACTCCCTTGATGCCAAAAAAGACGTTATTCCAAAATAGAATAACGCCTTCGTCACTAGTTATTCATATCATATAACCACTTTTTTAAAAAGTCAATATCTTAATTTTTTTGTCAGAAAATCAAGTTGCCATATTCTTCCATATTTCAGCTTCTATTATCTAACAATTTTTATAGCAACAATACCAATATCAGTCCCAAATCGCTCAAACATCGCTAAAAAAGATTTTACTATTATTATATTTTTGTTAATTTTATACATTTTACATTGCTTTCAAAGTTCATATAGGATATAGTTAAATTATGGAAGCGCGAACGTTATATTAATCTTTTTTAAGAAACGACAGGGGGTGCAATGATTTTGATTGCAAAAAGAAATGAATTGCAAAATGGCATATTACGGGAACTGAATAGTGAAGGTGTTTATGAACCGCCAAAAGCGCTTTCTTTTATAACGCCTTCTAAAATCGAACGCATACCTCAGGAAGAGTATGACCAGCTTGTCGAGCCATATCGCGAGGCAATGACACGACTGGAAGTTCGAATGAACGGTCTGAATGAAGACTATCGGAAAAAATACAGGGATTACCCGATTCACAATATACAGGCTCGCATCAAGAGCAGAAAAAGCATCGAAAAGAAACTCGCATCGAAAAATCTGCCGATTACCGCCTACACAGCCAAGGACAATCTGACCGATATCGCAGGCATCCGTGTGATCTGCTATTTTGTGGAAGATATCTTCAGCATCCTTTCACTGGTAAAGACGCAGACCGACCTGCTTATCCTAAAGGAAAGCGACTATGTACACTATCCAAAGGAAAGCGGCTACAAAAGCTATCACATGGTACTTGGTGTCCCCGTCTACCGCATCGAAGGCATGCAGTACTATCCCGTGGAAATCCAGTTTCGCACACTCGCCATGGATCTGTGGGCAAGTATGGAGCACCGCATCTGCTACAAGGGCGATACGCCTGACGAAACTGCTGATGCATTCCGAAACTATTCCATGGAGCTTTCCGAGATGGAACGACGCATGAAGCATCTGCTCGATGAAATCCGAAAAGACAATCCTCAGGAGCCAACGCAGTAGCGTTCAAACCACACAGGACTATTGGACAGTTGCCTTGATCACGATCGTGATCTCGCAGTCTGCAATAAACTGATAGTTCGCCTCAAGTCCATAACAAATATGTATCCTCATACTTTCATTGCTCTCGTCTACCATGATTTCACTGGTGTCGAGAGCAATCATTATGTTCCCAAACGGTGTGACGTAATCCGTCATCGTCTTTTTTCCCTCTGCGAATACCAGCTGCGCATTGACCGGTCCTTTCTTGGTATAAGTGAACTCTTTGTCTCTGAGTTTGATCATATTTCTGACCGGTTCCTCATACCCTTCCATAAGTTCATCATACAGCACGAAATGTGCACCATTTCTATAATAATATTCTCCGCGACAGATTGTCTCGATCAGATCCAGATCTTCATCCGATGTTGAATTTCTGATCTCACTGTCTGCAAACTGAAGTCCCTGTATTGATACCAGCACATCCTTTGTCATGTGTGCAACCTCCTGTGTCGTCAAAAATAGTTAAGCAGTGCAAACTTGTATTTGATCTCGACGGTATCATCCGAACCGCCATAAAAGTATTGTTCCATGAAATCCTCTGCCTCTTTTGCAGTAAGCTCATTTCCGTTCTCATCAAGGATACAGCCTGTACCTGATTTTGTAAAAATCTCAGGGCTTAGAGCGCCTACCCATAATGTTACCCCCAGAATCATCACTGCTTTCGCCAAAATCCTTTTATGTCTCAACAAATACATATGTCCATACCTCCCTTGCTCTATCAGTAAGTATGGACATTTGCAAAAATTTTATACAATTGATTATCGTGTTTCCAGCTGAAGCTGCCTGATGATCGCCTCCTGCTGATTGTCGATATGCTTTCTGACGACTCCTGCCGCAGAAACCTTATCCTTCCTCATGATGCTCTCATACATTTCCTTGTGCTCCCTCTGTAACATCTCATGCGAAGTGGCATCCTTGAGGTACTCAAACCGGTAACGATACATCTGCTCTGACAGATTGCTTACAAGCTGGATCAGTCTCGCATTCCCTGTGGACTGCACTATGATATCGTGAAATGCCACATCCGCCGCTGCAATCTTTCTGGTATCTCTCGTCTTGACAGCTACAGCAAAGTTCTCATATGCATGGAAAAGACTGCTCATTGCCTCCTCATCCATACGTTCACAGGCAAGCTCGATTGCAAGTACGTCAAGCGCGCGTCTTACCTCCATCACATCCTCCAGACTTTTCAATGTGATCTGCGCCACCTCTGCCCCGCGCCTCGGGATCATGATCACCAGTCCCTCAAGCTCCAGCTTGCGGATTGCCTCACGAATCGGAGTGCGGCTCACGCCAAGCTTGTCTGCCAGATGAATCTCCATCAGACGCTCACCGGGCTTGAGCTTTCCTGTCAGTATTTCCTGCCTAAGCGTATTGAACACCACATCCCTGAGCGGTAAATATTCATCATCATTCATCATGCTCATACCTGCACCTCCCGATCATCAATTCTGATTGTAAAATTCTGTCACCATCACCTGTGCTTCGATTTCCTTTGTCTTCAAGGTCTGATCAATATATACTGCTGCTGTGTGTGCTGTCTTCTCATCCAGAAATACACCAAATATGCTTGGACCGCTTCCGCTCATGACAGCATTCAGCGCCCCGTTTCCAAGCATCATTTTCTTAATATCCGTAATGATCGGATACGCCTGCTCCGTGACACTTTCCATCACATTCTCCATGCGCTCTGTGATACCTCTGAGATTCCCCTCTTTCAGCGCATCGATCATGCCATCGATGTCCGGATGCTTCTCAAGTTCATCAAGATGAAGGTTTTCGTATACCCACTTCGTCGGTACCATGATCGGCGGTTTCACGACCAGAAGAGACGCCTTTGGCGGTGCCGGAAGCGATATGAGCTTCTCCCCAATTCCCTGTGCCAGCGCAGTGCCGCCAAGGATACAGAACGGAATGTCAGCACCTAAACTGACCGCGCGCTCCATCAGCTCCTCTTTACTAAGTCCAAGCTCGAACATCTCATTGATGGCAAGCATCGTCGCTGCCGCGTCCGTACTTCCTCCCGCCATTCCTGCGGCTACCGGAATATTTTTCTTGAGCTTGATCTCGATTCCCTGACTGATGTTGTACCACTCTCTCATCAGCTTTGCTGCCTTGAAAATCAGGTTGTTCTCCAGATCTCCCAGATAATCCCTGCTGTTCACCGATAAAATGATGTCAGGGTCATTGCGCTTTTTGAACTCAAGCTCATCATAAATATCAACCGTCTGCATCACCATTTTAACCTCGTGATAGCCATTCTCAAGCCGCCTGCAGACATCCAGTCCCAGATTGATCTTCGCCCTTGCCTTATAATTTAACTTATCCATCCGACTCCTCGATTCTTGTATTTTTTTTCGTACAATTTTATTCATTATATCCAAAAACAGGCGGTTCGTCAACTATTTGAGCCCCTTTAGGGCTTTACTATCATGTGATTTTCCTTTAGAATAGAGATAACTGATTTAATAAGAACAAAAAGGAGACAAGATTATTATGGCACAGAATCCAATCGTTACAATTGAAATGGAGAACGGCGATCTCATCAAAGCTGAGCTTTATCCTGAAATCGCTCCAAACACAGTCAGGAACTTTATCAGCCTGGTAAACAAGGGCTATTATGACGGTCTGATCTTCCACAGAGTCATCAATGGCTTCATGATCCAGGGCGGATGTCCTGACGGTACAGGCATGGGCGGCCCGGGATATTCAATCGCCGGTGAATTTGCACAGAATGGTTTTGAGAACAACTTAAAGCACACAGAAGGCGTGCTTTCCATGGCAAGAAGCATGATGCCAAACTCCGCAGGAAGCCAGTTCTTCATCATGCACAAGAACTCTCCACACCTTGACGGCGCTTACGCTGCATTTGGTAAAGTCATCGAGGGACAGGATATCGTCAACAAAATCGCCACGACACAGACAGACTACTCTGACAGACCATTGAAAAAGCAGATGATGAAAAAAGTGACCGTAGACACCTTTGGTGTAGAATACGAGGAACCGGAGAAATGCTAAGGCATTTCTCCTTTTTTCACCCGATCAGCAAAATTATTTTTTCCAGGTATGACGTCCAATTCTTCCTACCAGAACCTTTTCGCCATTGCCAACTTTAGAATCTCTCCAATAAAAATAAATTCGTAAATCAGAGTCTCTACGAATCAATTTCAAATGTGGCTGACATTCTATACTCTTTATACTTTTATCATCGCACTCGAACTCAAAAATCAAAGTCTCTTTATGCTTAGGATCATTAGAGCATTCTCTTCCAGCAAGTGCCTGAATCTCCGCCATAGCACTGGAAGTATCAGGTTGCCACTTTTTATATATTTCTATTGCATTTTCATCTAATACTGATAACATCTTGGTTATTTCTTTTACATGTTTTGAGAAATGCTGAATTTTTCCCAATTCTTTTTCACAATCATTAGAAAAAATAGTATTAGGAAAACAGGTTCTCATAAAGTCATTATATTCTTCGTGCTTTTTAATCTTTTCCAAATATCCTTGTCTTGCAAAAGCATACTCCTGTAAATTACTTGCTGAACTTTGATATTTTCCACAGGAGCAATAAATTACATTCTCATTATCACATTCTTGCTCTTTTCTTTTGCAATTTTTACTAATCATTTCCTGTAAAAACAAATATTGTTCTCGCTTAGGACCATAGAATATATCCATTTGCGTAAATTCAAGTACATCTCGAATTGTTATTCCATTGGCAATTTCAATATTCAAAAAGTCTTCTTCATAATAAACTCTTTCATTAATGCTTTTGCAGTATTTTAAAATTGTTTCTAAATCAAGCAAATCATCCACACGATCTGTTATTTCTCTTTTTGAAATTTTACAATCAAAACTCTCTTTTACCAATTCATTTGTTACTTGCACTGTTTCTCCTAATCATAAATAAATCCCTCAAATCTTTTTGTTTCTGATCAAAAAAATCTTCCGGCCACTCTGTAAGTTCTCCATCTTTTTCACTAAAAATTTCTTTAATAACAACTCTCTTATTTTCAAAATCTCTAGTAAGATAATTTATTATTAAGTCGTCATTTTTATCCATTGCCATCATTTGAATTCTAGCCCCATCCACAATATGCTCACTATGCGTTTCAACAAGAACCTGCACACCGGTTGAAGCAACTATTGCCAAGAATTTGGCCATTTTGCTTTGTGCAGATGGATGTAAGTGTGCCTCTGGATTTTCGATAAGTAATACTCCCTTTTTATCCTGTGCCGACATCCATAGTCCTGCAACAATAATTGATAACTCATAACTCAATCCAAATCCTGTCATAGTAGGCACAACTGGCATTTCAGCCAGAGAATTTTTAATTGAAAATTCAGCTGTTGCTTTATTATTATCTACCTTCTTTTCAATCTGAACATCTCCAAAAATAGCACTCATCCATGCTTCCACTTGAATTGAAAATTTATTTGCGCTTTCATCTATCAGCAACAAATCATGTATTTTCATCTCCTGATTGTCGGCGATTTCCATTAGATAAACAGCATTACTTCCGTCAGATTTTAATTGAGCAGGTCCACCTGCCTGATAAGTCAGTCTTGGTCCCAATCGTTCTGCATTTAAGTAAATCATATTTATTTCTTCTACTTTTTTATCTGCAATTGCTGTAATATCTAAAGGATTTTCCTTATTTATCTTATATGCTATTTTTTCTTCATCTACACATATGCAAAAATCTGCATTCAAATCTGCATGCCCATTTTGATTTACCAAGTTCTTAGGAGTTCCAACATCAACTCGAAGTATTTCATTAAGAATTAATGATGTTGCTTTCTCTTTTCCTCCCATTGCATTATACAAAAGCAACGCCTGAATAATACTGGATTTACCTACTGCATTAATTCCTGTTAAAATTGTATATGGTTTTAGCTGAACAACTTGATCATTAAAACATTTATAATTTTGAAGTCGAAGTTTTCCAATCATCAAATAACTCCTCCATTAATTCAATTGCAAAATAAATTTGAGTGTACATATTTCTTCTAGAACTTGTTGAAGATGTAATTGCATTATAATAATTCTTATTACTATTCAATTTTTCTTCCAATAATTTGATCGCTGCTGCACTCTTTTCTTTTAATGTTTCACATTTCAATTTACAATGATCCATTACAATACTATAGCTGACAAACAAAGCTCTATTTACAATATACTTTCTCTGTGGTTTTGAAAATGCGCTATCTCCAAATAAAGCATGACATTTCTCCATGCTTTGTATAAAATCACTTAAAATACAATCTTTTTCTTTCTGAGGCATTTCATTCACCTTAACAATTGTCTTATCCAAAAGTTTACTCATTTCACCAAAAGTAATAAAATCTTTTTTTTCAAAATCATATATATTGCGATATGCAATATACCTTAGCGCCAGTTCCTGTGCTCCCATACGTATATCATTTACTGTATTTTGTGTCGCTGCTAAAAATGCGTTTGAATTAACCATTTCAGATAACAGATTTCGCGTTTCCGGGCTAGCAATAATATTCCTAATCTCCTGTGGTTGTAACTGTACTCCACCTGTATTAATTCTTCTGAAAACATCAAATTTCACTAAATATGGACATCTTGCATCCAAAATATTTACTGCCAACTGTGTATCCTCTATCCTGCTTTGATATTTTATTTCCAAATCCTGAAATCTCTTGTCCTCACATTCTTTAATATATTGTAACCCTGTCAATTTAAATTCATTATTCATAAACCTCGAAATAGTTGTCAAGCGTTGCATTCCGTCAATAACAGTCTTAATTCCGTCAATACTCTCATCAAAATAAAAAGCCGGAATGGGAATTTTCAACATCAATGACTCAATCAATAAAGATTGCTTTTTTCGATCCCATACAAAATTACGTTGATATTCCGGTCTCAAAATCAATTTTTCCTGTTCTATCCATCTAATCACCTGGTAAAGAGATATCATCTTCTGATCAATTCGTATATCTTCGACCTGATATGGATATTCTTCCCCATCCTCACCGTCTTCAGTATCATCTTGGATCTCATTTTCAAGACCATACCTTTCATCATCTAATTCAACTATCTCTTTCATACTTACCATATAATCTCTTCTTTATACCTCAAAACTGTCTTTTTTCGTTAAATTTATGCCACTTAAGTATATTATATACTAAGCACAATTATATTGCTTTCGTACAATAAATTCAACTATTATTGGGCAGAACCGTATGAACTTATGCTTTTAAAAACACATGGCAAATTTCACTTAAATTTACCATGTGTCTGTAATTTCAAGAACCTCTCCTGCTTCCGGTTACGCAGTTCCCTTTTTTGATTTCAACCAGGAATCTCGCCTGGTCACATACAACGCCTTGAACATATCAATATCTTCCAAGGTCGTAATCTTAATATTCTTATTCGAACCCAGTGAAAAATGAAGCTCCTCACCCAAATCCATCATGAGTGTATTCGTATATACCGCATTGGTAATGCCTCTGTTCAGCGCTTCTTTGTGTGCCCACAATGCTTTTCCATATTTGTATGCCTGAGGTGTCTGGACACGCATAATGTCATTCCGATCGATCCCGATATGCCCGGTCTCCCCGTCATCTGTACGCATAATCGTCTCCTGACATCTGACCGCAGAAAGACCTGAACCAAATTCTTTGGCCTTTGCAATGCAATCCGTGATGATTTCCTGCGAAATCATCGGTCTCACTGCATCATGGATAATGACAATATCCTCACTGTCACAGACATCTTCCAGCGTAAGCAATGCATTTCTCGCAGATGCCTGCCCATTCTCGCCACCATCTATCACCCAGCGAAGCTTTGTAATCCCATCAGCAGCCGCATACCCCTTCAAAACATCATGCCATCCACTGATACAGGATACAATAATGGCATCTACATCAGGATGCCTTTCAAAAGCCTCAAGCGTGTAAAGAATAATCGGCTTCTCATAAATACTGATAAACTGCTTCGGAACGGACTGCTCTGTTCGGGAACCGTTTCCTCCAGCTAAAATCAATGCAATATTCAAAACAAAGTCCCTCCTTGGTCATCACATAACAATTCAGTGCCCTCCCAGGTACACCACCACTTCTACCTGATATATCGGTAATTTCATACAGAATCATTAGCAGCTATTCCGTGCTCCCTAAACTATATGTCACCATTTTTCATCGCATACAGTGCCTTGAACATTGCTACATCTTCCACTGTATTGATCTTGAGATTTGTGTCAGAGCCCTTTGAAAAGGATACATTGCGTCCAAGACGTGAAATCATATTGTTGGTATCATTTTCATCTCTGATGTTTCGCTCAAGCGCCTCTTTATGTGCGCGCTGCAGCTCGCCCAGACGATACGTCTGTGGTGTCTGAATACGCCGGAACGCATAACGCGAAATAGAAAGCCGCCCTGTCATGCCATCGTCCGTCATCATCACATTATCCATGGAAGTCACTGCTGCAACGCCCATTCCTTTTTTCCTGCAGGTGTAGATGCTGTCTGAAATAATTTCATCGGAAACCATCGGACGGATCGCATCGTGAATAACAACAATATCCTCCTCTGAACAGGACTCCATAAGCTTGTCAACCGCCAGCTTTGATGTCTCCTGTCCGCATCTTCCTCCCGGAATTACCCATTTTAATTTGCTGATACTAAACTGCTTCGCATAAGCATTGACCATATTTTCCCATCCATTCAGACAGGCAACCATAATCGCATCAATCTCCGGATGATTCTGAAAAATCTCCATCGTATATACGATAACCGGACGATTATATACATTTACAAACTGCTTCGGTATATCCATCTTGAAGCTCGGATCCGTACCTCCAGCCAACAACACCGCTATATTCATTCTTTTGTACACCCCTCTTAGCAACATAATTGAACTAAGTATATCACATTTTCTGTCAATATGCTATGTTAATCGCGCAATATCGCTGTTGTTTTCGCAAGACCTTCTTCAATGGATGTATACGCTTTCCACCCAAGCTGCTCCATCCTTGTTCCATCCAAAACAGCTTTCGTTGCCGTAGAGTATCCCGCCTGCTCTGTCGCATCAGGCAGTTCAAATACAACCTTTGTCCCTGCTTCCCTTGCCAGAATGGACGCCAAATCCTTTAACATGATATCTGATGTGCTGTCCACAATATTCACAGCACTTTTGCTCTCTCCTAAAAGCAACAGATAAAATGCCGCCACTGCCGCATCCACCACATACGTATAGGAATACAACTGATTGCCTGCACTCTTTAGCACAATGTCCTCTCCTGCAGCCGCTTTTTTGATAAACTGTGCAATCGCCTTCGAATCCTCCGGTGTCATGGTCGGTCCATAAACCCTTGAAAATCTGCCAATGATAAAATCCTGTCCCTTCTGAGCCGCAAACGCATTGCAAAGCGACTCGCCAAGTCTTTTGCTCTCAGGGTATCCTGCGCGCACCGTATTGCAGTCAATGTATCCTAGATATGATTCATCAAATTTGTCTACATCATTTCTGTTTTCACCATAGATTTCGACTGATGAAAAGAAG